>CAZEQW010000011.1:0-20075 GCA_964514505.1 uncultured Erysipelothrix sp.
CCTCTTTGGGTACATCCCACCATTTACCTTCAATTTGACCACTACTATCTTGTAAAACTAACGACAAATATGGTGCTCCGTTTTGAGTAACACCTTGTGTTACATTACTAATTAATAATGGTAATTGAATCGGTGTATTTTGTACAAAATCTTTAATCTTCATCTTCAATATCCTCCAATACTTCCTTAATCATACTATAAGTATAGCCCTTTCCTAGTGCATACTTAATAGTACGCTGACGGACTCCATCCTCATCATAACGACTTTCATAACGCTTCAACGCTTTATATAGCACTTTACGAAGACTATCCATTTCCTGTGCAGATTCATAATCATCTTTCAATAAACTTTGAACTTGCTTAATTACATCACTCTCAAAACCATTTCTAATCATCTGCTGACGATACTTATTACTTCTTTGCATTCTAGATCCATCTTTAAGCGAATCCATAATACGATTACCACGTTTCAAAGCGCGTTTAATGTAATCAGCATGATCTTCCTTTTCTAACTCAAGACGAATATCAGCTTCATCCAAACCACGATTAACTAAATCCTCAACAATCCAATTATTACCACGTAACTGTTCTTGATAGTAATAAACTCGTTCTTTTAAATAACGATGATCATCAATAAATCTACGTTTCTTCAATAATTCAAGTACATACTCAATCTCATCTAAACTGAGATTAATCTTTGATTTAAGATACTCTGTTATTTCATAACTAGTATAATCACGCAAAGCTAAACGTTTAAAAGACAACTGCAACGCTTCCTGAACCTTTTGATTAGATTCCAGGTTTTTAATTTCATTACGCGATAACTCCATCCCAACCTCCAACTCTTTTGACTCAACAATTTCCTGATCATAAGCATAATACTCAGCATATAAATTAGATTCCAACTTCATTATTACCGTATCATCTTCATGAATAATCTCAGTAATCACAAACTTACCATAGAACATATCAATAGCCTTTTGGTATACACTAATTATTTTTTCACCAAAGGTAACACTATCATAAGTAGACACTATATCCAGTGCATTCCTTTTCATTACTTCTTTATCTTCAGCACTCATGCCTACGAAGTGTTTCAACTTAGCCGCCATTTCTTTAGCATCCTCAAATATAAACCCACTCACACCATCTAATACAATATGCTCTAGCGGTTTATCAAACCTTGCAAAAACACATAGAGAACATGCTAAAGCCTCAATATATGTTAGTCCCTGAGTCTCAGTTAATGATGCTGATACAAATGCATCAGATGCATGATAGAACGAAGGAATTCGATCTGGCTTAACTGGACCAACAAAAATAACACCTGCTTCTATCCCCAAGTCCTTAACTTTAGACTTATATAGTTCCAACGAAGGACCACCACCAACAATCATAAAGCAACTATCTTTATGTTCCTTATAGTACTCATTAAAACCATCAATAGCTAAATCAATACTTTTCTCTTCAGCAATTCTACCAACATACGTTAAGACAAACTTATTGTCCAAACCATACTCTAACTTAATATCATCAACCGCATCACTATCAATATCCTTAAATCTTTGTAAATCAATACCTGTGGGAATTACTTGAATCTCCTTACGAATATCATAGCGCATCAACATTTCCTTAGTCTTATCAGATGGTGAAATAATGATTTGCACATTCTTACTGTAGTAACGACTCATCGACGCAACCAACTTACGACTTAAAGTCTCTACCCCTTTTAAATTTAATTTATTAACATAGTGGGTATAGTCTTCATATTGAGTATGATATGTTGAAACCATTGGAATAGATAACTGCTTAGCCACTGATCGTGCAAACAATCCCACTCCAAATTCAGTATGTACATGAATAATATCCAACTCCATTTCACGCACAATATCTAATGCTGCAACATGCAGTGGAGAACTCATTGTATATCCATATAGAAACTTCAACTCAAGACCTGGCAATCTTAAAACTTTATCTTCATAAGATGTTGTTGAAAGAGAGTGGTTAGTAATCACAAAAACAGTATGACCCATTGACTCTAAGACATCCTTTAAAGTTACAATTGATGTAACTACCCCATTAATATCAGGTGTATAGGTGTCTGTAAAAATCCCAATCTTCATATAAATCCTCCAATTAAAGCTTCTTAATAACAACTTCTTCTTTATTATCTACTTCATTCAAATACACTTTAACTTCCTCACTAATTGATGTAGGAACATTAAGACCTACAATATCAGCCCTAACCGGTAACTCACGATGACCCCTATCAACAAGCACTGCTAATTGAACAGCTTTAGGACGCCCATTATAAACAACACCATCAAGTGCTGCTCTTACAGTTCTACCCTTAAACAAAACATCGTCAATTAAAATAACAACTCGATCCTGTACACTAATTGGCAACTTAACAGCTTGCTTCTTAATGCTGATATCATCACGCCAATAACTAACATCCAAAGATGCTACCGGTACACTTTGCTTCTCAATTGACTCGATTAACTTCGCAATACGAAATGCCAAAGTAGCCCCCCTAGTTTCAATCCCTAGTAAAACTACTTTATCAACACCTTTATTCTTTTCTATTATTTCATGTGCCATTCTAACCAAAGATCTATTAATAGCACTAGAATCCATTATCGTCTTAATATGAATCACCTCTTATAGTATTATAGCAAAGTCTTATACCTTTTAACATATTCTTCATAAGTTCAAAGCAGATATTATAAAAAAAACCACCCAAAGGTGGTTGTATCTTACAATTGGCAGGGGTAGCAGGACTTGAACCCACACTGACGGTTTTGGAGACCGTTGCTCTACCAATTAAACTATACCCCTATTAACTGCTAATCTATAATATCATATGAACTTATTTATTTCAATGTTAAAATCTAAATATCATCAAAATTAATCTTACTATGATATTATAGGTTTATAAAAGAAAGAAGGATATTGATGCTAATAATTCTATTACTCCTATTTATATATGCACTTTATGAGTACCAAGCCATAAGAACTACTTACTTAAAGGGTCAGGACTTCAACAAAGATAATCCAATAATGAATAAACGGATAGTCTTTATATCGGATATTCAATATGATAGTGTTTTTGGATACAATCATCTTACATCGAAAAAATTAGTTAATATTGTCAATAATTTAAAACCTGATTACTTAATTATTGGCGGTGATTTGATTCATAAGAAAAGAGATTACTACCCTATATTTGACTATATCAATAAGATGAACGGGATTAAGATTGCAGTCTTAGGAAACCATGATTATTATGATAAGGATATTGTGATTGATAAATTACACCAAAATGACACTACAGTGCTTATTAACGAAAGTTTAACGATCGATACTATAACCTTTCTAGGAGTGGACGATCTACGCGAAGGTAAACCACACTTACCAACCTCTGGCTCGCACTATAACATTCTACTAACCCATGAACCCGATTACTTTGAAACACTCACCACAAGCTTTAATATCGCATTAGCCGGTCACTTGCACGGTGGACAAGTCACACTATTTGGAAAGTATGCTCCAATATTACCTACTATGTACAAGCAAAAGTATCGAAGTGGCATGGTAAGTAACGGAGTATCTAATATATACGTAAGTAGAGGTTTAGGTGGTTCTGTATTTGGATTCCCACTACGATTCTTTGCGCCACCTGAAGTAGTAGTTATAGATATATAGTGACATAATCATTAAAAAGGGCTATAGCAAGTTGCTATAACCCTTTTTTCTAGTCTCTATTTGTAGCATGAATCCACGTTTTAAAGCGTTCTAACCCCTCTTCAAGACGTGACAATGAATCAAGCTTCCACTCCCAATTAGGACTCCCAACGGTGCCTGGATGATTCATAGTTGCTTCTTTACCTAACCGCATCAAATCTTGAGCAGGAATGATAACATAATTAGCATTAAGACTAAGCGCATAATGATTAATTCTATCAATAATATTGCGATCTTTTATACCAAGCTTACGAAGTTCTCTTAGAACTTGGAATCTCTTCCTAAAACTCATATCAGCCACACTTCCCCCTATGGGTTGATTATCATGAGTTCCAGTATAAGCCAAGATATTTACCGGCATATTAATATCTCGTTTAATCTCTTCAGGTTTAAGACCAAACTGAACTATTTGCATACCCATTAAGTCATAATCATCACGCAACTCCAATACCTCAGGTCTAAGGTCACCTAAATCCTCTACAACCAAGTTCAAGTTATCTATTTGACGATAAATAGAATCAAAGAAATCATTTCTAGGACCAATCTCCCAATGACCATTCTTAGCCGTATCAGATTCAGCAGGTATAACCCAGTAAGTATCAAAAGCCCTAAAATGATCTATTCGAATAATATCAAACATCAACTGGTTCCAACGCAGTCGATCCACCCAGAACTTATAATCAGTCTTCTTATGAGCTTCCCAATCATAAAGCGGATTTCCCCATAGTTGCCCCTCAGTACTAAAATAATCTGGTGGAACACCTGCAACCAAGGTAGGACGACCCGTTTCATCTAAATGAAACAACTCCCTATTAGCATATACTTCATGTGAATCATAACCCAAGTAGATAGGAATATCACCCATTATCTTCACATTATGAAGATTAGCAAAATGCTTAATATCCATCCATTGCTTATAGAAAACAAACTGAATAAACTTTTCAAACTCCACATTATCCTTCTTAGGTTTACTTACTTCCCAATCGGACCATGTTTTATTATCATTCTCTTGACGCAGTGCCATGAAATTAGCATACTCATCTAACCAAAAAGCTTTCTTGGTAAAAGCACGATAAGCGTCGTTCTTTTCAAAACTCTTAAAAGCCTCATAAAGTAGTTTACGTTTCAATAGACGAACACCATCATAATCAGATTTAGTATTAACTACTCTATCAAACACAAACTCCAAACCCATTTCCTCATACAGCTGTTCAATGGATATATAGATTTCATCCCCCGCAAAAGAAGAGTATGTTTGATAAGGAGAATTACCATAACCAACTGGGTTCAAAGGCAAAATCTGAAGTATTTTAGCTCCCGTTTTACTTAACTTACTAATCAAAGTATAAGCATCTTTACCAAAATCACCAATACCCAATGTCCCTGGAAGACTCGATATGGCAAGTAAAAGCCCAGCTTCTCTATTACTCATTAACTACACCTTCCAAATCTCTCGGTTATAATCTGCAATCGTACGATCAGATGAGAAGAAACCAGCATTGGCAATATTCATTAAACTCATCCTAGCCCAAGCTTTTCTATCTTCATAATCTGCAAATAATTGATCCTTAACCCTAACATAATCTTCAAAGTCGATAAACGTCATAAACCAGTCTTTATTTAGTAATTCATTATAAAGTCTTTCTAGGTTAATAGAATTTCCTTTTTCTAACATCAAATCAGATACCAAGAAATCAACAGCTTCTTTAAGTGCAGGTATATTATTGTAAAAATCTTTTGATACATAGTCTGCCTTATGATAGTGTTCAATAATAGTATCACTATGTTCACCAAATATATAGATATTCTCATCACCAACATGCTGAGCAATCTCGACATTAGCTCCATCAAGAGTCCCTAATGTAATAGCACCATTTAGCATTAATTTCATATTCCCTGTACCACTTGCTTCCTTAGATGCTAAAGAAATTTGCTCACTAACATCACATGCAGGAATTAAATACTCAGCTTTAGAAACATTATAGTTCTCAACAAATACTAACTTAATATATTTAGATAACCTAACATCTTCTTCAATAATCTCTGAAAGCGTTAATAACGCATGAATTATATCTTTAGCAATTGTATAGGCGGGTGCTGCTTTTGATCCAAATATAAAAGTAACTTTACGTTTTGGTTCATAGCCTTTATCTATTCTTTGCATCAGATTAATAATATAGAGTAAATTTAACTGCTGACGCTTATACTCATGAAGCCTCTTAATTTGAATATCAAGAATTGAGTCAGTATCAATCTCGATCTCTTGCTCATGATATAGATAATCCTTTAGTCTTTCCTTTTGATTCTTCTTAATAGAAAGAATAGTATTCAGTACCTTCTCATCATCAACAAACGCTTCTAACTTCTTAAGCTCAGTTGCTTCTTTAATGAAACCATCACCAATCTTTGACTCAATAAAAGATGTAAGCTCTGGATTAGAGAACTGAAGCCATCTTCTAAATGTAATTCCATTGGTCTTATTATTAAACTTATTTGGATACATATCCGCATAGTCTTTAAGTTCAGAATTAACTAAAATATCTGTATGAAGCGCGGCTACACCATTTACTGAAAATGAGAAATGAATTGATAACGCCGCCATATGCACGACATTATTTTTATCGATTAATTGAACATTCTCATTTAATGAACGCTCCTTAACAATATCATTTAACTTATTTAAGATTTCAACCATCTTAACATCAACAGACTCAAAATACTCAAGCGGCCATTTTTCTAAAGCTTCAGCTAGTATCGTATGATTTGTATACGCAAAGACATTCGAAACTATTTCTACTGCACGATCAAATTCAATACCATTCTCTTCTAACTTCTTGATAAGAATTAAAACTGCCATTGCTGGATGTGTATCATTGATTTGAATCACAACATGATTATCCAACTCCGATAAAACATCCCTATGAGTATTTACAACATAATCAATCCCACTTACAACCATAAAATACTGCTGAGCAAAGCGAAGTCGTAAACCTTTTTCTGTTGAATCATCTGGATATAAGAATAAAGTTAAGTTTTTATCAATCGCTTCTTGATCAAACTCAATACCCTTATTTATGATAGTATCATCTATAGACTCTAAATCAAAAAGCCTAAGCGTTGTTTTTTCTTGATTATAACCAACAACATCAATCTCATACATTCTCGAAGTAACATCAACATCACCAATAGTTATTGGATAAAGTGTATCAGTCTTTCTAAGCCAAGAAGGGATATCTAACCAAGTATCCTTCTCTTCAGTTTGCTGGTGGTCCTTAAATACCTGTTTAAATAAACCATAGTGGTAATTTAGACCCAAACCTTCTCCATTAATACCTAATGTCGCAATAGAATCGAGAAAGCAAGCCGCAAGACGACCTAAACCACCATTACCTAAGGAAGGTTCTGGATCATACTCCTCTATATCTGTCATACTATGACCATTTTGTTCAAGTACTTCTTTAATGTCATTATAAAGACCCAAATTCATTAAGTTATTTGCCAGTAACTTTCCAATAAGAAACTCAGCTGACATATAGTATACTTTTCTATCACCATGAACATGTGGCGTCTTTTCAATCTCTTCTTGGGTGATCTTCAAAACAGCATCATACACCTCAGAAACTGTAGCACCCTTTATGTTGTGGTCAAGAAGACCCTCTAATCTTGTTTTCATATTTCCTCCTAATATATAACATCCTCATAATTTATCCTGGTAATTTCATAATTAAGTAACATACCTCTACCAGTATTTCCTTCAAGTAGTAACTTCATCTCTTTAATAGCTGACAGGGCAATCTCATAGAAATCCTGTTTAACAGTATAAATATGATAACGAACATACCCCAATAGTTTAATACCATCATATCCAGATACTGGTCTAAAGATATCCATCTCTTTAAGTGCAGAGATAGCTCCAATTGCCATTAAATCCGATGCGCAAATAACAATATCTGCATCAAATCCATATTCTTTTGTTAGTTTAATTGCCTTACGTTCACTAAAATCCGCATATTGAGCATTTAATTTAACTTTATGCTTATCACAAGCATCAACTACGCCTTGTAGTCTTAAGTCTGTAACAAACCCATCGCGTCGTCCCGCAAGATACAATACAGAGTTAACTTTTGTGCTATGAGATTGAATCATGAACTCAGCTAACTCTCTTTGTGCACTTTGGTGATCAACCATCACAAAGGATGTCTTCTCCCCTTCAATTGGTACATCAACTAATACCGTCTTAAAATGTTCTTCAAAGACCAATTCATTAAATACTTCTTGTTCCTTGTGAAGCCCAAATACAACCATTCCAGATATAGATAATGATTTAAAATACTGAACTAACTCAACTTTGCTAAAGTCAGAGAATATGTTTGAAAAAACTGTAACAATCTCCAATGACTCTTGCTTGGCCTGACGCGATGAACCGAATAGATATTGCATATTGATCTCATCAATAGCTTGAAGTTCATTATTAATAAATACCACTACTGCAACCCGCTTACTATTCTTAGAAGAAAGCGCAGAGGCCACAGCATTAGGAACATAATTTAACTCTGACACTGCTTTTAATACCTTTTCTCTAGTTTCTTCACTAACGTTAGAGTAATTATTTAGAACCTTTGATACAGTCGAAATACCTACTCCAGCTTTTTTAGCTACATCACTTATACTTGCAATATAAATCACCTACTCTTCGATAATGATTGAACTCTTACCTTCAATTTTTATTGATGAACCTTTCACTTTAAATTTGCCCGAAACTTTAACAACTTTTTTATTATCCATTTCAAACTCAATAGATTCATCACTCAAATTATGAACCACAATCGTTTTATTTTGTCTAGAACCATATAAAGCATCATGCCCCAAATCCAACGCTTCATATTGACCTCTAGAAATATCAGGGTAAGCATTTCTTATCTTAATTATACTCTTATAGTGATTAAGCAAAGAATTCTTATCCCTTAGTGCATCTTCAACACTTAACTGATTCTCTTGTTTATAAGTAGCATCAACAGGACCCTTTGTTTGCCCAGTTTTATCTTTATGACTCCATATAATGGGAAGACGTTTGTTCTCGTCAATGCCACTACCCTTCATCTCAACTTCCTCACCGTAATAAATAAATGGATTACCTGGCATAAGTAGATAAATACTTGCCGCCATCCTCTTATCCTCAGGTTTAATCAAATACCCTGCACTACGATTATTATCGTGATTTGATAAAAATACTGCATCAATTGAATCCTTATTAGCATCTTTTATATTACTTTGATAGCTCTCTACATACTTAGACAAACTATTTCCATTACCACTACGAAGTGCCCTAACAACTCTACCATCTTGTTGGGATGTAGAGAAATTAAAGAAACTGTCAATTCCACTACTATACATTTCAGTAATAATAGACTCAGAAGTCCAAGCCTCACCCACTAAATAACTATCTGGTTTATATGCTTTTATCTCATCATTAAACCAACGTAGAAACTCTATGTTATTCTCTAGAGAATCGTCATAGAAATGAGTGGTAGCATCTAATCTAAAGCCCTTAACGCCTTTATCAAGCCAAAACTTAGCACTAGTAAGAATATTCTCACGTACAACTTCATTGTCAAGGTTTAGATCAGGCATCTCGCTCCAAAATCCAGCCTCATAAAATAGATTATCATTAATACGATGATATCTACCTTTATATGTTGAAGAGAAATTGTAAAAATCACACTCAATTACAACATCACACTCATCATTTAACATCGCTTCTTTAGCTTTAATAAACCAAGGATGCTTAGTTGACGTATGATTTAAGACAAAATCTAAGATAAGATCCATGTCACGGCTATTCATTTCCGCAACTAAATCATCAAAGTCCTCCATTGTTCCATATTGTGGATCTATGCCTGTATAATCCATCACATCATATTTATGATAGGTTGGTGATGGATTAATGGGCATTAACCAAATACCGGTTGCCTGTAAATCATTTTGAATATAATCTAACTTAGTTTGAACTCCTTTTAGATCTCCCATGCCATCTTCGTCAGAGTCATAGAATGACCCCACGAAGATTTCATAGTAGACAGAGTTAACTTCAGGTTTCTCAGTATCTTTTTGAGAACTACAGGAGGATAGAACCAATAAGATACTTAAACTCAATAGAATTCTTTTCATTAGCCTTTAACGGAGCCACCTGTAACTCCTGACACATAATACTTCTGCATATAGATGAACAATATTGTGATAGGAATTGCGACAAGAACAGCACCTGCTGCAAAGCGCGTAAAGTAACGCCCAATATTCTCACGAGTTAACATTTGGAATAACCCAAGTGCCACGGTATAGTTTTTATAACTATCTCTCATAATTACCGATACAAATATAAAATCAACCCACGGTGCCAAGAACGATGTTAATATTGTATAAATTACAATTGGTTTAGACATTGGCAAAGTAATCTGCCAGAATATCTGATTCTTAGTAGCACCATCAAGCATAGCTGACTCATCAATCGCATAGGGAATGGTATCAAAGAAACCTTTTGAGATATAATATCCCATTGCAGCTCCCCCTGAGTAGACAAGGATTAAAGCCCAAAGGCTTTGTGCTAATCCAAGTGCTTTAATAATATGATAGATCGCTGTCATTGACATAAATCCAGGAAACATTCCCAATACTAGTATTACATTCATCATTGGTTTTCTAAACTTAAAGCGAAGTCTAGAGAATGCATAACTAGTTAATAATACGATAACTGTTGTAATAATTGTTGTAAACACCGCTACAAATAAAGTATTCATAAACCACCTAGGGAAATTAAACAGTTTAGTATCAGTAAACAGTAACTTAAAGTTATCTAGTGTAAATGTCTTTGGAATAATATAGTTGGTAAAGGCCCCTCCTTCACCGCGAAATGCTTGTAAAATAAGCCAAGCAACAGGCAACAACCAAATAATTGATAGAACACTTAGAAATATATGTCCTGCTGTCGATAAAAATCTTCTTCTGTTTTTCATTATTGGAATGTTCCCTCCTTGCCCTCTGCAGTAACTTTTCTAAATACCACCAGAGAAAGCGTCGCAGATATTACGAATATAATGATTCCCAACGTCGATGCTAATGCATAGTTCTTTTCATCAACCGTTAACTTATAAAGCCATGTTACTAAAAGGTCTGTATGTCCTGCTTTGTGATAATTCAATGTCAATGGACCACCACCTGTTAAAAGGTAAATCAAGTTAAAGTTATTTATATTTCCTACAAACTGAGTAATTAAATACGGAGCTGTAACACTTAACATATACGGTAGTGTAATCTTAGTAAACTGAACCCAAGGTGAGGCACCATCGATACGAGCACTCTCATACATATCCTGAGGTATGTTCATAAGAATACCCGATGTAATCAACATAGTATATGGAATACCCACCCATAAGTTAACTACAATTACCGTCACCTTAGCTAAAAAGGGATCTGATAAGAATGGTATTGCACTTAATTTCCATGACATTAATATTTGGTTTAAAGTTCCATTATCTGCCAGTAATTTAGACATAAGCAGTAAACTTACAAACTGTGGAATCGCAATAGTAGTCACAAAGACGGTTCTCCATAACTTCTTGAGTTTTATTCCCTTATAGTTAATAAGCATAGCCAATAACATTCCTAATATATAGTTTAAGAATGTCGCGAAGAATGCCCATATAAAGGTCCATTTTAATAACCCAAAAAATGTACCAGATATAATATTGCTATCAAAGAATATCGTTCTGAAATTTTCTAAACCCACCCAGGTAAATAAATGACCTGGTGGTTGATGTGTTTTGTCGAAATTTGTGAATGCGATCAGGATCATAAAAATAAGCGGTAATACTGTAAATCCGATTGTTAGTACCGTTGGTATACTTAAGACCGTTAAGTGATAGTTTCTATCAAATAAATCTTTAAGATCATCCTTGAAAGCAGGAAGTTCTTTACCTTCAGTTACTAACTTTTGATTCTCTATGGCATTTTTAATATTAAGAAAATACAATAGCAACAATCCAATTAGGATTAGAACTGTTAATACCCCAAAGAGTAAAAACAACATTGAGTTATCGCCTTTTGAGTTAATAAAGATTCCACGAGCTTCATCCCATACACGACCTGCTGAAACAGTTCCTAATGTGGTTAAGCCCATTAAATTATCGAAACCGATAAAAACAAAGAAAGCAATCCCAGCGATTTGCATCGTTAGGTAAGTTAACCCTCGAATATATTGTTTTCTTAAAAATGAGCCTGATCCCATTACAAAATAAGAAAGTCGCGTTATTATATCGCCTTCAATGAAGCCTTGAACATAGTTTTTAATTTTAGTCATTTTTTAACACTCCTATAATAAAGGGGGCACTTTTTTGCCCCCCGATAATTCTTATTCGGTAATTTGTCTTACCATTTCATCAAGAAGCGCTTTTATATCGCTATTCTTTCCACTATAAATTTCAGTACCAAATGCTTCAGCTGGACCCCAGTAAGCACCTGTAACATCACGTTGTGAATGAGCAAATTCTGCTTGTTGAGCCAAAGCATTTAAAGCTATGTTAGCTTTAACTTCTGCACTTTCTGCAACAACCTTATTAGAAGGTCCTAATGAACGTTTTGCGAAACGTTTTGCCTGGCTTTGCTCATTAGCTAAGAACTCAGCTAAAGCCATTGCTTGCTCAGGATGTTTAGTTTGAGCATTAACACCGTAAACTTTATGACCAGCGAAACTACCTAATTGAACTTCTTTACCATCTAAAGTAAAGCTAGGAAGTTTAGTAGCTGCATATCCATCACCAAATGCTTCTTTAAACTCGTCTGCTTTCCAAGCACCTGATACAGCTGCTTTAACAGTTCCATCTTGTGCCCCAGCCATCATTACCTCATCATCACCCGTTAAGAACGCAGGAGATTTAACAAAATTCGCTAAGTATTCACCAACTTTAACACCTGTTTCATTATTAAAGTTTGTAGTTTGCTTACCGTTTTCATACCCTAGTTCACCACCAGCACCTAAGAAGAACGAAGCAATATACCATGAGTTTGTAACACTATAGAACATTTTCTTACCATCTTCTGCTAACTTAGTCATCATAGTATCTAATGATAATACATCTTCTTCAGTAAAGAAGTTTGAATCATAATATAGGAAGTATCCATTATCTGCTGTAAATGGAATTCCCCACATCTTACCATCAACTACTACTGCCTGTGCTGCACCCTCAAGATTTGATTCAAGAATCTTATCTTTATTTAGCGTAATTTCATATAAAGCACCTGCTGCTAAGAATTCATGCATTTGATCATCTGGAAACGCGAACACATCTGCTGATGCTTCTAAGTCACCTAAAACTTGTTCCTGTGCCTCTGGTTCCCCAACAACACCTAAAGTAATTTCATATGTATCTTTAGGATTAGCTGCTTTGAAATCTTCAATAAGTTCTGCCAATAGTTCTTGGTCATCTGCTGAACCCCATAACTTAAGTTCATAATTTCCTCCAGAACCACCCTTTGAGCTACATGCCGTTAAAGCAAGTACAACTGTTGAGACTGTTAATAGTCTCACGATCTTCTTAAACATAATTTCCTCCTCTTGAAAACTAAGAAATCGTTTTCCTAATTTCATTATAGCAACCTTTTATTATTTGTAAAGGAAAATGTTAGCACTTACAGAAAATGTATTCCGTAATAATGTGAAATATCCACTCTTTAGTGACTTTTTTACTAAAAAAAAATTTAATAGAAAAAGTAAAAAACACGCCTTAAGCGTGCTTTCTAATACTAATTGATTTTGGTTCTATGATATCAAACGAATCACTTGGATTAAAAATAATATGATATGAACCATAATAATAATTTAGTAATGATCGTTCTTGTCTAAACTCATACGCTTCATTACTCTTATAAATTTTCTTTCGAGTTTCAATCCACTTTACTACACAATCATTCATATCTTTGTTCACGTCGAGCAGTCTCCATGTTATTCTATTGGTTTCATCAGGAGATTTATATGAGTTCTCATCCCCCTTTTTATCTCTAAAGAAACTTTGACCAATCTGCAAAAATGGAATTCCCTGTGCAAATAACACAAGACCAATCATAAGTAAAGCTTCTTTCTTACCTTTATTAGCTAATGCAACCTTATCAGCGACTGTCATATTATCATGACATTCTACATAATTAATACTCTGAGAACTATTATCAAACATTTGATAAGCATACGTATTATCACTATAAGCACTCAATGCAGCTTTTATACTTTCTGTATACTCAATTCTACCGCCAACATACCCAAGGTCTTTCTCGTTAAGAGCCCCTGCTACTGTATCCCTAAAACGATCATTAAAGTGAGCAATATTAGGCATCTTATAAAAATTACGTATGGATGCTTGCTTATCAGAGTCTAATACAGTAGGCATGGACCATCCCTCACCATAAATCATGATATTAGGGTTAAGTCTTGCACATGCGGTATATACTTCATTCATCGTTTCTACATCCAATAGCCCCATTAAATCAAAACGATAGCCATCTATATTAAACGTTTCTACAAAATACACTGCAGTATCCACAATATGCTTCCTTGCCATTGGCATCTCAGATGCTACTTCATTTCCACAAAATGAGCCGTTGCTAAGTTCATAATCATCTGTATATCTAAAGTAATAGTATGGCGCCAAAATATTATACGGATGATCATCAACTTCATATACATGATTAAATACTACATCTAAGTTTACTCCTATATTATGTTGATGGTAACCATCGACCATTGCCGCAAAATCATATAAGCTTTGCAAGGGATTACTAACATCACTACTATATGATCCTTCTAAAGACATAAATTGCATCGTATCATAACCCCAGTTATATTTTTTAAAAGGATTTAACTCATCAACTGTCTCAAAATCATTAACAGGCATTAATTGCAAATGAGTTATACCTAAATTTATTATATGTTGCATTCCATAATTGCCATGACTCTCTAGCATTCCTAAAAACTTGCCACGATGTTTAAAGTCAACATCTGGGTCCATTGAGAAATCACGAACACTAGCCTCTAATATTATTGGATCAGTATCAATTACAGGACTCTTAACATCAATATTGAGTTTACTTAAATCTACTACAACTGAAGCAGCACGATTTGGCATAGAAGCTATCGCATAGGGATCTGTTGTGGTTCTAATACTATCGTACATATTAACTTCATACAAATAGCTAGCACCGTGTAGATTAGAATCTATCATCAGCGTAAAAGAACCGTTGTTATTTCGTTTCATATTAAAGCGTTCATTGTTAATTAAAACAACTAACGAGTCTGCTGTAGGAGCATACACACAGAAATAAGTTTTATTATCAACAACATAAGACCCCATCCGCTCATCAGTTGCATCATACTTACTCATAAACCAACTTGTCTTAATAATACCTCGATATATCAAAGGATAAGGGTTGCCATTTATCATTACTTTATAATTAGGTTCCCTATGGACTGTCTTAAATGTGAAAATATATGTATCATTTCTCATTACTGAATCAATTAACTCATAATCATTACCCAGATAAATCTTTTCATCTAAAATAGTCTCTACCCTCATCAACTCATAATCATCATAAAATACCTTGTACATAATTACCTCCCAGTCTAACATAAACTGAAAAACTCTTTTCTTGAACAATGAAATATCCTATACCCTCATCGTTTACTCGCACAACATTATCCTCGTTTAGTATATCAATATACGTTTCATTCGCATTTACTTTACCCACAAAAACGCGTTTCATCGTTCTTGGACCTATATTCATAACACAAACAAATCCCTCAAGACTTTCAGTACCGGTATAGCACCAAGCAATCGTTTGAGCTTCATCCATATAATCAAAAAAGGCACCATGCATATGATTCGCACGTAGTTTTATCATTTTATCTAGACCCATGACCTTGGGTACACCTGTTTTTTCATTACCATAGAGATCAAGTTCCAAAACACAAGATGAACCAGCGTCTCTCAATAAGATAAAACCATAAGCATGTGGTTTAAACCATGTTTTAACCCACGACTGTAAAGATTGACCTTCTTGTGTATCATGATTATCAACAAAACGCATCGCATAATTTGGATTAGTAGAAAATAGAGTTCCTTGATATAACTTTCTTAAATCATAGTTTTCAAACTTAGATGCATTTTCTAGATTATGATGCAAAGGAACATCAAAAAGTTGCATCGAGAAATCAACATCCATTAGGTAGTTGTTTAGTGCCTTAACATCAGGACTCCAATACTCACCAACCGCAAAAATATCCCCTTGTTTACTCCTTAGTTCCCTAAGCGCTAACTTAAAAAATTTTGAATCAATATGCTTAATAGCATCCAATCTAACGCCATTAAATCCCGTTAAGTCATGATACCACTTCAACCAACTAATTAATTCTTCTTGCACTTCTTCATTGCTAAAATCAATGTCTGCACCCATTAGATAATCATAGTTAAAGAGTTCATCATCCACTCCAACATCCCACTTCTTATCTTCAAATAGAAAAATACTATTATCATTAGTCCTAACATCATAATCCACAGCTTTAAAATGATTATGATTCCACTTAAAACTAGAATACTTATTACGTCGATTCTCAAAGTTGAATAAAGTCCAAGCTTCAATCTCTTTAGATTCCAAAACCTCATAACGATTATCACTTGATACACGATGTGCTTTAATGATTTCAGTTCCATCAGCTCCGATTCGATGATTAAGAACTATATCAACTATCAAACCAATCTCATGATTTTGCATTGTATCGATAAGTTTAAGGTATTCATCTTTTGTACCATATTTAGTAGATACACTACCTTTTTGATCAAACTCACCCAAGTCATATAAGTCATAAACACCATAACCAGAGTCATGATTTCCTTTATGTCCTTTAAATGCTGGTGGTAACCAGATAGTATTTATGCCCATATTCTTTAAATCCTTAATTTTGGTTTCAAGTGAAACCCAATGTTTATCTTCTGGTTCAATATACCACTCAAAACCCTGTAATACTGTATTTACTTTCATTCTTCCACTCCTAATATTAATAATACTTAGCCTTTTGATTTAGCTTTAAACATCTAAATATTTGTCATTGAATCATCTAATTATCTACCTTATATAGTATGCTTGTTATTGTAAAAGCTTATTAAGATACATTTTATTCAATTCAAACACATTATAGTAAGCAATATATAACTTTGATATGTCCAATGTGCACAAAGAAACTACTAAACTCTTAAAAAAAGCTATATCACACTAGTTTCAAATTACTTAACTGAACTAATATGTTATAGCCTTTAGTTTACTTCTTCTTCATTAAACTTCCAAGTAAATCCGTAACATTATCTAATATATCATTTGATTGCTTCTTATTAGATTTAACACTCGTTACTTTTTTACTAGTAGTTGTTTTTGCCTTACCAGCCGCCGTTTTCTTTGGTGTAGGTTTACTGCCTCCTAAGAGACCACCTAATAAAGATGTTATGTCCCCAGAACCACCTAACATACCAACTAATGTTCCTACATCAAATCCAGATTGATTTTTCTTCTGGTTACCTAGTAATCCCATTAGTAATGGCGCTAACATTGTTATTAAACTGCCAATGTCTTTAGAGCTCATACCAGTATCTTTAGCAACCTTCTTTTGAACACTACTGCTCTTATCACCTAAGATATGCCCCACCATTTTACTAGCATCTCCCATATCTAAACCACCTAAGAATCCACTTATATCACTTACATTATCATTTTGGTGATCCGTAAGTGCACCGAATAAAGACTCTAACCCTTTTTCTGTTTTAGTGTTCTCAGACATAGAGTTAAGTAATGCAGGCACAATTGCTTGCGTTGCTTGTTTAATCTGGCTTGGTGTCGCATCTAAAGACTCACCTAGTGAACTAAGTGTATCTTTTGTGCTAACTTGCTTAAGTATTTCTTGTAAGATATCCATATAAATATCCCCCTTTTTTAGATTATATCAATCTACTTAATTAATTACCACTAAGTCACCTATGGTGTGATGTAATCAAGTCCCATTGCTTCAACATAGTGCTTAATCTTAACTTCACTTACACGCTTCCAATTGCCATCAGTATAATACCATTTAAACTCAGTAGGATTACTTAAGTAACTGTTTTCATATGTTGGATAGTCTAATCCAAATACGTATTTATTCAATCGTTGCATACCATAGTACTCAAGGAAATTATATACTTGACCATTTCTCTTATCTTGGAAACGACCCATTACATTATCACGCGTGTAAATGCGACCACGAACACCATTATTAAATACTTTGTCCCAGTCATCTCCAATCTTATTTTCGATTGCTAAGTCTTCTTTAGTAGCTGCTGCTGAAACAATAATCTCCCAACCCTTTACACTACTATTAGCACTACTATTATGGTGATTACCATAGGCATATCTAGAGACCGTTCCATAAGTACCCATTGCATAAATATTGCGCTTTAGATTACTCCATGTGATTTCACCCATCTGATCTCCATAAGTCTCATTAATAGTACGGTCCAGCTTCACACGAAGTCCGTGTGCTTCAAAACGATCACGTTCGTATAAACTAACCATTAAGTTTAAATCACGCTCAGTAATAGTGCTATTTACTGATCCTGGGTCTTTACCACCATGACCTGATTCAATTACGATATCGTACTCGTATACTAAATCCTCAATAATTACATTCATCTTATTATCAGTATAATCAAAAGTAACAAGTTTATCGCCAATCTTAGCTCTAATTAATCGAGTAGTACCATCCAACTCATTAATAATGGCTTCATTCTCATGCTCCGAGGATACTAATGAATACGTTCCATTCTCTACTTCTGTTAAATCAAACTCAACATTATACCCTGCTAAGCTAGATTTAGCTTTGAAAGAGTGAATAATCTCCTCGTCCTCATTAAGTAAATCCAAGGTTTGAATAGGCGTATTAAAATGACCATCAAGAATAAAACCAGTCTTAGTCCATGTCATCTTACGAACCTGATGTTTAAGGTCCATATTATCAGAGTAGATATACATTAACTCTTCTTCACTTGGAATCGCCATTCCAACATATACGCGACGCGTAGTAATATATTTATTACCAGCCTTATCATTTACTTCATACTTAACATGGTAGATACCTTTAGTACTAACATCAATATTATCACTTACAACTACCTTATCACTAATATCACCATCAATATTATCAAAGGCTTTAAAGCCTTGTTCGCGATACGTACCATTTAATGGAATAGAAACATCCCAACCATTATAAATAACATTAGGCATTTCCCTATCCATTACTTTAACTGTACGAACTTTCTTATGACGACGTTTTCCTTTAATCTTATAAACAACTTCATACTCACCTATTTCAGATACATCAACTTTAGTAGCGTCAATCTCAACTTCATGCTCAGTTACCTCGCCTTTTTTAGTTACGTAAGCCCCCGGTTCAGCATAGATTGTATCATAATCAACTTCCATTACTTCACTACCATTTAATACAATGGTTAATCTATTACTATCAATAATGTAATAGATACCAAAACCAGCACCCACTATTACTGACAATATTAATAAAACCATTAAAATTCCCTTAATGTTCAAACGACGTCTTCTGCGTCTTTGACTTCTTCTCCTAACTCGCATAATTACCTCTTTTCAAACATAATAATCATACCATAAATTAAACCATGTTAACGCACTTTTAGTGCATTTAAATAACATTCGTACTATACTAACCTAGTGAGGATGAGATAAATGATACATTTTAGAAATGTAAATAAAGTATACGACACTCCAGTTTTAGATGAGATAAACTTTCATATAAACAAGGGAGAGATATTCGGATTTATCGGCGAAAGTGGTGCTGGTAAATCAACTATACTTAAGTTAGTAAACCAACTAGAAACACAGACAAGTGGCAGTGTTATAGTTAATGATATAGAAGTTTCCAACCTTTCAAAAAAAGACTTAAGAACTTTTAGACAAGATATAGGTGTAATCTTCCAAGATTACAATCTAATATCTAATAAGACAGTCTATGAAAACGTAGCTTTACCTTTAAAGCTTCGAAACAAGGAAAACGATCAAGATGTTAAACGCGTATTAGAATACGTTGGATTAAGCCATAAAAGTAATGACTATCCAAAAATACTATCAGGCGGAGAGAAACAACGAGTTGCTATAGCAAGAGCCCTTGTTACTAACCCCAAAATACTATTATGTGATGAGCCTACTTCAGCATTAGATGAGATTAATACACAATACTT
>CAZEQW010000011.1:20175-22196 GCA_964514505.1 uncultured Erysipelothrix sp.
TATCTAACTTATATGTAAATATTGTAAGAAGTGTTCCCTTTCTAATCTTTGTTGTGGCGATACGACCACTAACTATACTTGTGATGGGAAAATTTCTAGGAACCATTCCAGCAACACTTCCCCTATCCCTGATTGCTATTGCTCTGTATGCAAGATATGTAGAAGCGACCCTACTTGCAATACCAGATCAAATAGTAAACACGGCCCAGTCATTGGGAGCCACATTACCACAAATACTATGGCACTTTCTCTACTTAGAAGGACGATCATCCTTAATACTAGGACTGACTTCCTCCACTATAAGTGTCATATCATATTCAACAGTAATGGGAGTAGTTGGAGGCGGTGGTATCGGAGACTTTGCGATGCGTTATGGATACCAAGCATTCAACTATCCACTTATGTATACTATCGTAATAATAATTTTTATCCTCGTACAAATTATTCAATACATAGGAGCCACACTAGCTACCTATTTAGATAAATCATAGGAGAGAATATAAATGTTTAAGAAATTATCTGTTTTAGTTGTTTTAGTATTACTTGCAGGTTGTGCACCAAAGAATGATGACAAAGTAATAAAAGTTGCATCACATACAGCACCCATGACTATCGTTGTAGAAATCGCAAAAGAGATTCTAGCAGAAGAAGGATATACACTTGAACTGGTAAGTGTATCGGATAACACTGCAGGAAACCTAGCGTTAGGCAACAAGGAGATTGATGCAAACTTCTTTCAACACCAACCATTCATGGAACAGTTTAACTCAGCAAACAACTCTAATCTAAGAGGTGTTCAAACTATATATGATGCTCTAGTTGGTTTCTATTCAAAAGACTATGAAGCGATTACTCAGTTACCAGATAACGCATCTATTGCGATTCCAAATGATCAAGTAAACCAAGCCCGTGCCCTACTAATTCTAGAATCACACGGACTTATCAAATTAAAAGAAGGTATATCACATGACGCTACAGTTAAGGATATAGAAAACTCATCATTTAAGTTCATTGAGGTAGACCTATTAACGCTAAATCATGCTTACGACGAAGTTGACCTAGTGTTTAACTACCCTACTTATATTAGTGCTATTAACTTAAAACCACTGAATGATGCTCTAATATTAGAGCAAGAAAGCGATAATCACTATGCAATCAGTTTAGTAGCAAGAGAAGATAATATTACTTCAGAAAAAATAACTAAATTAAAAGAAGCCATGACACATCAGAAAGTAAAAGATTTTCTTACTAACGAAGAAAACTCACAAACTCTGCGTCCTAGCTTCTAACATTAAGGCTCTAAGGAGCCTTTTTCTTTTATAGTTTCAACACCAAACTTAAAATATAGCAAATGAGCAAACCAAACAACAACAAGTACTACTCTAAACCAAAATATGTTTGGCATCAACATAAATCCAATAAGAAGAGCTAATGAGATCATTATGACCAATCTAACCTTAACATCAAACTTCAATCCTTCGCCCTTGACATACGACTCCAAGTTATTTTTATATAACTTAGTGCTCATGAACCAAGTATGCAACTTTTGTGAACTTCTACCAAAGCAATATGCAGATAGTAACAAAAAAGGAAACGATGGTAAAAGAGGAATAAGTGCCCCAATGAACCCCAACATTAAACTAAGTAAACCTGTGACTAAGTAAAATATACGCATTAGCTTTCTCTACTTTCATCCATCTTATATACAACATCAGCAATATTCATTGTAGATTTACGATGCGATACTATAATGATAGTTTTATTATCTTTACTCTCATGAATAGATTTAAGTATGACAGCTTCATTTAAACTATCTAAGTTACTTGTTGGTTCATCTAACAACATAAATGGAGCATCATGCAAGAAAGCACGAGCCATACCAATTCTTTGCCTTTCACCTGCTGACAACATATCACCTAACTCACCCACAGAACTATCATATCCATTAGGTAACTTCATGATCAAGTCATGAATCATGGCTTTTTTTGCAGCTTGAACTACTTCTTCATCACTTGCATTAT
>CAZEQW010000012.1:0-19868 GCA_964514505.1 uncultured Erysipelothrix sp.
TCCTGGTTGTATCTGCAAATACATTTTACCACGAGTGCGTTATGAGTCTTTTTATAATGCGAGATTTAGTAACGGATAGTGATGGCGTTATTGAAATGCTTGATACCTTTGCGCCTGGGGAATATACTTTAGTAGAAACTTCTTCTTCACAGGGGAATGTTGCTAATGCTACTCCGATTCGATTTGTAAATACTTCTACTTGGGCGGGAGAGCCTGAGTTGGTGGAGTTGGTAGCTACTAATGCAAAGGGTAGTGTTTCATTTAAAAAGTTGATGAAAACGGTAATGCAATTGCTGGTGTACTGTTTGAACTAGTTAATCTAGAAACTGAGGAAATCATTGCTACAGTAGTAAGTGACGACAACGGTTATGTGTTTGTTGATCCCTTAGTTCCTGGTAATTATGGGTTTAAGGAAGTTCAGGCTGTGTCTGGATATATCTCAAATACTTCTTTAGTTACATTTGAAATTCCTAATTCAAGTTTTGATACTAAGTTTGAACTTGTACTAGAAGATTTTGTAAACTATAAGGGTGGTCTGGTTGTTAAGAAGGTTAACCCTAAAGGTACGTTGTTGAGTGGTGCTGTGTTTAAACTTAAGGATGTTGAAGGTAATACAATAAGTGAGTTTTCTACAGTTGATGGTGTCGGAGTAATAAATGGATTAGCTCTAGGTACTTATACGTTAACTGAAGTTAGCGCACCAAAAGGATATAAGTTAAGTTCTGAATCGTTTGAACTAGTTACTCCTGATGCTCATGAAGGTGAGTACGTGAGTCAAGAGATTGAGGTAGTTAATATATTGCAAGATGTTTCGCTTCCTGGAACTGGATTTAGTTCATTTGCGCTATTTAGTGCTTTTAGTGCTGTATTTATTGGCTTCGCCTTAATCTTAGTTTCTAGAAGAAAAAATAATTAATCATTGAAGGGGTGCTTATGCGCCACTTTGTTTTTGGGGCGGGGCATTTGGGTTGTGAATATTTTTTGTTTGCGTAATAATCTAAGTAATTAAAGATATGGTTGTTTTCATAACTTCTCCTTACTTGATTGACGAACTTTGCGGCTCGACTTCCCCCCCCTGATTCCGCAAAGATGTTGTTAGGGAGGTAGCCAAGAGGTCACCTCCTTTTTACTTTGCATTGCCTTAATTTGTTGATTTAAGGTGGTTTTCTTAAGTGTGGTATAATATATTAAGAAAGGGGTTATGTTTATGTTAGATAAAGCGTTAGAGATTGCCAAGGCGGCCCATAAGGGTCAAGTCGATGTTGGTGGTGCTGAGTACATTAATCATCCAATTGAGGTTGCTGAACACTGTGAAGATGAGGATGCAAAGATTGTGGCCTTGTTGCATGATGTTATTGAGGATAGCGAAGTAACCCTTGATGATTTAAGGTCGCAGGGATTTAAAGATGAGATTATAGAGGCCATCGATATAATAAGTGGTCGCTCTGGTATTGGATATGATGAGTACCTTCAGTCCATTAAAGATAATGATTTAGCTAGGGTTGTTAAGATTCAGGATTTAATTCATAATTCTGATTTATCTCGTTTGCGTGTAGTTCGTGATAAAGATCGTAATCGAGTTAAAAGATATGAAGAAGCACTTGAGTTCTTGCGCAGTTAAGTTTGAGTATAGCAAAGCGAACCCTTTGGTTAAAGAGTTCGCTTTTAAAATGGATATAAAAAAACCTGCATATAGCAGGTGTATTTTAAATTTGGTGGAGCTTATCGGGATCGAACCGATGACCTCCTGCGTGCAAGGCAGGCGCTCTCCCAGCTGAGCTAAAACCCCATATATAGTTAAGATTAATGGTGGGCCTGATTGGATTCGAACCAGCGACCTCACCCTTATCAGGGGTGCGCTCTAACCAACTGAGCTACAGGCCCGTTTCTCATGACTGCTTACTTATAGTACCATTAAGAATTATATATGTCAACAATTAAATAGAAAATCATTGAGATAATTAGTGGGAATTATATTATTGGTATTTTGAGGGTGTTTTGTTAACATATATTAACAAAACTAATATATATAGTTGTTCTATATATGATATTCTATGATTGAATATTTATGTATATAAATGGAGGTAAATATGTTTATTTTTGCGGAAGTAGCCCTTCCACCAATAGAGATTAATATAATTCTTGCCGGGTTTGCTTTATTTGTGGTGGGGATTCAATTTCTTGGAGACGGATTAACTGAAACTGCTGGAACTAAAATTAATGATTATATTGAAAAGTATACGAGTAATTTATTTATGGCGATTTTGGTGGGTACTGTTATTACTGCTATTATGCACTCTAGTACTGCCGCTACAGTAATATCAATTAGTTTAGTTCGTGCTGGTATGATGTCACTTGAACAAGCAATTGGTATATCGGTAGGTGCTAACCTTGGTACTACGATGACTTCGCTAATCATTGGTCTTAACGTTGAGGAGTTAGGTTATTATTTTGTGTTTTTTGGGGTAATAATCATGGTTTTCACTAAACGTAAGCAAATGAAGAATGTTGGTAATGTGTTATTTGGTTTTGGATTATTATTTGTGGGTCTTGAGATGATGAGTAGTAAGTTGCTTGTTATTCAGGAATACCCGCAGTTTACTGATTTTATGTACTCATTAAAGGATCATCCTTGGTTAGCTTTAGGTGGATCTACTTTAGCTACTGTTGTGATTAACTCATCTACTGCTGTTATTGGTATTGTTCAGAAGTTATTTACAACTGGTGAGATGGATATGATAGTTGCTTCTGCATTTGTATTTGGATCGAATGTTGGGACGACTTTAACGGCGATTGTGGCGACTTTAGGTGGTTCTGTATCTACAAGACGTGCTGGTTGGTTCCATGCAATCTATAACGTTATAGGGGCCTTGTTGGGTATGTTAGTTATAGTTCCTTATTCTAGTATGATCACATACCTTAATACAGTAATGGGTGGGACACCTGAGTTGGCGGTTGGTTTGAATCATTTTGTGTTTAACTTGGCTTCGACTATATTGGTTATTCCGTTTATTCCTGCATTTATTAAATTATTAGAAATAATTATTCCGGGTCAAGATAATATTAGGTCTCGTGAGAAGATTGAACCAATGGATGAGAATTTAATAACTGTGTTTCCAGAAGGTGCGCTACAGCTATCTAAGAACACGACCGTTAAGATGGCGGATATTGTTATTGAGTCAATTGAGACTTCACAAAGATACTTAATCTCACGTGATGAGGAAGAGTATGATGTGGTTAATCAGTTAGAAGAAATGGTAAATCGCTTGGACACAGATATTACTACTTACTTGCTGAAGATTGCTAAGTCGGGTATTCATTCTGATGCTTCAGCTGAAAACTATACTAAGAACTTAGAGATTGTTAAAAACTATGAGCGTATGAGTGATTTATCAACAAACTTAGTTGCGTTCTATCGCCTGGTAGTTGAGGAGCGTGAACATTTCTCTGAGGATGCTTTAAATGATTTAACTACGATGTATCAGTTGTTGATTGATATCCTGCGTCGTTCATTACACATTTATGTTAATGAAGATCTAACTGGATTTGATGCATTGCTTCGTGATGAGGAGTACCTTGACCTAATTGAAGTTAAGTATCGTGAGAAACACTTCCAACGTATGGCTGAAGGAATCTGCTCTTCGCGTGTTGCATCTTCAATTTTCGTTGACGTGTTGGGAACTCTTGAGCGTATTGGTGACCATGGTGTTAACGTAGCTCGTAATGTTTATTCGGCTGTAAAGTTGCATAAAGACGATTTGTAATAATTAAAAAATGAAGACTTGGAGTGATTCCAGGTCTTTTTTTAATGAAAAAATCTGGTATATACCAAAAAGTCTAGCATTTTCTTTTGGAAGTGGTTACAATATAGGTGAGGTGAAAAATGAGTAAATTAGGTTTCTCGATATATCCAGAACATAATACTGCGGTAAACGATAAACGCTATATTGACCGGATGGTTAATATGGGAGCAGTTAGAGTGTTTACCTGTCTATTAAGTGTAGATGGAGATGCTGAAAAAGTATTAGAACACTATAAAGATGTTATTGGTTATGCTAGAGATAAAGGATTGGAAGTAATTATAGATGTAGCACCAGAAATTTTTAAAAAGTTTAATGTAGCGGTGGGCGATTTAAAGTTCTTTAATGATTTGGGTGTTAGTGGGATTCGTTTAGATGAAGGATTCAGTGCACATGAAAATGCTCATTTAACTATGAATCCATACGGATTAAGTATTGAGCTGAATGCTTCTCAAAATGATAATAAGTTAGACGGGATAATGGCGTATCGTCCTAAGGTTGATATGTTGATGACATGCCATAACTTCTATCCACAGAAGTATACGGGTTTAGGTCAGGATTTCTTTGATTTAACGTCACAGCAAATGAAAGATCATAATATGAGAGTAGCGGCTTTTGTTGGGTCTAATAACCCATCGGCACTTGGTCCTTGGCCGATTAAGGAAGGTCTTGTGACTTTGGAGGATCATAGGGGTTTACCTATTGATGCTCAAATTCGTCAATTAGTAGGACATCCTAATGTTGATGATATTATTATTTCAAATGTGTACCCAACTGAAGAGGAGTTGCAAGCTATTGAGACTATCAACTTTAATATTCTTCAGTTTAAAGTTGAATTGAGCGATCAAATTACTGATATTGAACGCGAAATTCTGTTTAACCATGAACACTATGTGCGTGGGGATATGAGTGAGTATATGGTTCGCTCAACGATGTCTCGCCTAACTTACGCTAATGAGAGTGTTGTTCCAAGTGATACGCGTGACTTATTACCAGGAGATATAGTTATTCCTAATGATCTTTATGGTCGTTATAAAGGTGAAGTTCATATTGTAACTAAGGCTATGAAAAACGATGGAAATAAGAACGTTGTAGGTCGTATTGCAGATAGTGATATTTTCAATATGCGCTACTTAGATTCTTGGAAGTATTTTGGTTTTGTCGAATGAAAGAGCATGTAGTTAGGTTAAAACCTGGCGAAGACTTTCTTGAATCAATTGCGAAATACTGTTCTAAACATGTAATTGAAGCTGCTTATATAGGAACATGTGTTGGTAGTCTTGCAAGTGTTACGTTTAGAAAAGGTTATACAAAAACGCAGTTAACACTGCGTGGTACATATGAGATTGTCTCTGCGGTTGGTACCCTCTCTAAAGGAGGGCACCATATCCACATGTCGGTAAGTGATGCTGATTTCCAAGTATTAGGGGGTCATGTTGATCATGGGACTGTTGTGCTTACGACCGTAGAACTGGTATTGATAGAGTTAGAATCTTTTGAGTTAACTAGAGCAATCGATGCAACTACGGGGTATAAGTCTTTAATAGTAAGTGATTCTCGTAGTAAAAGTAGTTCAAAAGTGTGAGTCATGTTAAAATACATGCTACCAAAGTGAGACTCATTTTGGTATAATGATAGGGCATACATAAGAAGGAGATAGAAATGGAAGGAATTGAATTACTAAGTTTTCAAATGATCTCGTTTAACGGATCAGCGCGCTCATGTTTTATTGAGGCGATTGCAGCAGCTAAAGAGGGCGATTTTGATCGTGCAGAGTCTTTGATGGCAGAAGGTGAAGAACAGTTTACTGAAGGACACCGAGTGCATGCACAGCTTATTCAAAAAGAAGCGCAAGAAGGTAGTACTGAAATTAATTTATTATTGATTCATGCAGAAGACCAAATGATGAGTGCAGAACTTATGAAGATTTTGGCAGCTGAGCTTATTGAAATTCACAGAAGAATTCAGTAACAGGTATTCAGATGGATTTTAATAAAGTTGTATTCTGGGGTTTACATGTAATAACGGGAGTTCTGTATCTTTATGGTCTAATTCGTTTCTTGTCGGCTAAACGAATTGATGACACTCTTAAGGTGGAGATGAATCTTCGTTCTAAGATTGAGTTCTTTGGTATTGTGGCATTAAATGCTGCAGCATTTGTATATCAACCGACTAAAGAAACAGTAGGTGTTGCTAACTTCATGTTGGCACCTTTATTATTACTTACTTACTTAAGTTTAGAACGAATGGTAGTTGTTGGACGTCGTATTTTATATACTAAGTTTCTAGCGTTTGATATTAGACATATTAAAAGTAAAGAGTATAAAAAAGGATTATTCACATTTAAGATTAGAGATGGCGTCATTAAAGTTAGATTCCCAATTACAGATCCTGACTATTTGATGCAAATGTTATCGGGTTCGTATCGTAAATCTCGTAGTAGTAAAAAATAAGAGTGCTATAAATAAATTTAAGGAGGATTTAGCATGAGAAAGATTATATTGTTTTGTTCGGCAGGGATGTCAACGAGTGCTTTAGTTCGTAGAATGGAGCAAGCAGCAGAAGAAATGGGTTATGAATGTGAAATAGAAGCACACTCAGTAAGTGAGACTATCCGTAAGGGTTCTGATGCTGATGTTGTTCTATTAGGTCCTCAAGTTAGATTTAGCTTAGAAGATACTAAGAAAAAATTACCAGATATTCCAGTTGACGTAATTGATATGCGTGTTTATGGAACTATGAATGGTAAGGCAGTACTTGAGCAAGTTAAAGCTTTATTAGGTGATGAGTAAAATTATTAAAAAAGTTTACGTTTGTAAACTTTTTTTATGTTTGTAAACTTGATATAATCATTACACAAGTAGAAAGGTGAGACTTATGAACACACATATAGTATTTTATAGTGCTACAGGTAATACCGAAAGCATGGCAAATTATATTTTAGGAGTATTAGAAGATAAAGGGCATACTGTTAGTATTGATTTTGTGGCTGACACAGATGCTGATACAGTTGCTCAAGCTGATTTAATAGTGTTGGGTAGTCCAGCAATGAGTAATGAGGATGTCGAAGATTATGAGTTTAGACCGTTTTTTGATGATCTTAAACCGCAATTAGAAGGTAAAAATGTTATTTTATTTGGGTCTTATGATTGGGGCGATGGTGAATGGATGATTAATTGGAGTGAAGAAACTGAAAAGACTGGAGCTAATATATTAGCTAAGTTTACAGCCTATTTGGAGCCTGAGGAAGATGACTTTAATGTCATGCTAGAAACACTGAATGACTTGTTTCAATGAAAATGTTTCAGTAAATGAAAGAAATTGTAAATAATTGTAAATAAGTGTTGACTTTTCATTATGTTCAAGTATAATACATATATAGACATAATATAGTCTATATTGTCCGTTAGAAATACCTTCAATTCACCATTTCCTTTATAACAATTTGTATTTCCTCCAAATTTTTGAATTGAACTCATTTCTATTCATAAAAAACACGCTATGTCCGAGCGTGTTTTTTTTACTTATATGGTATAATACCTTTGTAGAGGTGGCTTATGAAAGTATTATATCCAGGATCATTTGATCCTATAACACGTGGTCATGTTGACCTTATAGAACGTAGTGCAGCGATGTTTGATGAAGTCGTTGTGGCTATAATGGTAAATGATTCCAAGCATTATTTATTTTCGAAAGAAGAACGTAAAACTTTAATAGAAGAAAGTGTAGCACACTTAGAAAACGTACGCGTTGAGATTGGTGCTGGACTAACGGTTGATTTCGCTCAGAAGGTGGGCTGTAAGATGTTGGTTCGTGGCATCAGAGCTGTAATGGATTATGATGCTGAGATGCAACAGGCGACAGCAAACAGAAATCTAAATGATGAGATTGAGACTGTGTTCCTAGTCGCATCACCTAAGTATTCGTTTGTGTCTTCGTCATTAGCTCGAACAATCGCTAGTTACCATGGTAACCTAGATCCATTTGTTCCAAAGAATGTTAAAGTGGCGCTTCAAGCAAAATATAAGGAGTAACTTATGAAAACTTTAGAAGAGATTTATGCAGGATATGCGGAAATACCGTATGTATCAAAAGAACGTGATTTACAAGATTGGATCAATAATCCAGAGAAGTATCCATATAAGAAAGTTGAAAAGTCCCAGATGATTCGATTAAAGGAAGGGATCCTTCCAGGTGATCTAATCTTATTGTGGCGTATTGGTTTCAACAACTTCACTACAGAGAGTATCTTTCCAGAGTATTTTGAGTATCGCTATGGTGTTGATGCATCTAAAAGTATCGAACTATTGCAGCAATTAGGAATGATACGCTTGGGAACTGCGATTGAAACTCTCGATGTTATATCTGTACCTGTCCTAAAAAAGATATTGGAAGGTAATAATCTTAAGAAGAGTGGCAATCGTGCTGAGTTATTAGAGCGCGTACTTGAGAATGTGAGTGAAGGTGATATAGGTACTTACTTTACTCAACGTAGGTATGTAATCGAAGATAAAGGACGTAAAGTATTATTGGATAATGATGGTATTATTCAGAAACATGGACCAAAACAATAGGAGGGTTATTATGAAACGATTATTATTAGTGGTGGATTTTCAAAACGACTTTGTGAATGGTGCTTTAGGTTTTGAGGGCGCAGAAAAAGTAGAAGCCCCTATCTTAAAGAAGCTTAAAGAGTATAAAGATAATGGCGAGGATATTATTTTTACACGTGATACACATCAATCTAATTACTTAGAAACAGAAGAAGGTAAAAATTTACCAATTGAACACTGTATCGAAGGTACGTTTGGTTGGGAAATTTATGGTGAAGCAAAGGACTATGCGACAATCATTTTCGATAAACCTACGTTCGGGTCACTTGAACTTGGTAATTACCTTAAAGATAAAGACTATGATGTTGTAGAGATTGCTGGTTTAGTTTCTAATATCTGTGTTATATCAAATGCAGCGATTGTAAAGGCAGCATTACCTGAAGTTCAAATTGTAGTGGATGCTTCAATGACAGATAGTTATGATAAGAAACTTCACAAAGAAGCACTTGATGTTATGGAAGGTTTCCAAGTTAAGATTATTCGATAATTATACTATGAAAGGCTCTTGTTATTGACAAGGGCTTTTTTATGTCTTTGAATTGCACGAGCGATAGTGCAATAAAGTGAATGGAAGTATGTGTTAACTGTGTTTATACTTAAGTTGTAAAGGAGGTAATGATGGGAACCTTGATGGATTGTATCGCGGCTATACCAAAGCGATCAGAAGTACTAATGAATCAAATGGAAGAAACTTCTGAAAACATAACTAAGAAACTTAGTAATTATTATAAAAAAGTAGTAATTATAGGTTCTGGATCTTCCTATAATGCAGGACTATTTATTAAAGCATTTACAGAAAAGAAGTTAAACATAGGTGTTGAACTATACTTTCCGAATGACTTTATGAAGAACACTAACTATCAGCTGTTTGATAAGGAAACGCTGTTTGTATTTATTTCACAGTCTGGTATGACAAAGTTATTGTTAGATAGTTTAGAAGTAGTTAAGGAACTTGGATTCGATACTGTTGGTGTAACTGAGGATCCTAATTCAAAATTAGCTAAGAAAGTTGATTTAGAACTAATTACTCTTGATAGTGGTGAGGCATATCGTTTTAGAACGATTGGATTTACAACTACAGTAATACTTTTGTATCAACTAATGCTGGTAATAGCTAGAAACCAATTTGATATTGAGATTGATAGTTATGTGAAGACATTAGAACGAACAGTGTCTTTGTTTGAGCCAATGAGACTTGAAAGTTTAGTTTGGTATGAAGAACACAAAACTGAGTTCGATGCAGAATCACCTTTTATTTTCACAGGAGCCATGAGTTATTGGCCCGTAGTTAAAGAAGCAGATATTAAGTTTATGGAAATGATTCCAGTTCTGAGTAATAGCTTTGAACTTGAAGAAATTATTCATGGACCACAAAATATGTTTAAGAGTAATCAAGTTTTCTTTATTCTAAGTGATGAAGGATATGATTATGAAAAGGCAAAAAGTATTAAATTGTTTATAGAAGAAGAAGTCAAAGCAGTAGCCTACCTTATCTCTAAAGAATCATTTAATATTGAGATAGAAGTAAATGAGTTTGTCGAACTGCTTTACTTGATGTTCTTTCAAGTTGTTGGATTTAGTATTGCAAACTCACTTGGTATGGATCTGAAAAATGGAGTATATCCAAAAGTTACTGAGTATGTAACAAAATCGATTGATTAAGAAGGAGGAGAATAGAATGATTCAATTAATTCGTGTTGACGACAGACTATTACATGGACAAGTAGCGTATAGTTGGAAAGCTGCTTTAGGATATGAGGCAATTGTTATTGCTAATGATCATGCAGCGAGTGATGTAATAAGAAAAAATGCTTTGCAATTAGCGAAGCCAGATGGGGTTAGAATTGCGATTCGTAGCGTAGAAGATGCTATCACATTGCTAAATAACGAAAAGTTAAAAAAGTTAAAGGTATTCGTTATAGTAGACACACCGCTCGATGCACTTAAAATCTATGAGGGAATTGAGGAGACACCAGATTTAAATATTGGTGGAGTTCAAAGTAGAGAAGATAGAACTGAACTTGTTAAGGCAGTATACTTTAATGAACAAGAACTAGAATCTCTGGATGCAATTGTTGATAGAGGAATTCACGCATCGGTTCGTTTAGTTCCAAGTGATTCAGAAGTATTGATTAAGGATTTAAGAGTTAAATAATATAAAGGAGAAGAGAATATGAAAGCAGCACTATTAGTAGGGTTAGTTGTAGCTGTTGTGTGGTTCTTTGAGAAGATGTTTGGAACACCAATGGTAAACCGACCAATAATTATTTCACCTCTTGTTGGATGGGTTTTAGGAGATCTAAAAGCCGGATTAATAATGGGTGCAAGTTTAGAGTTAGTATTTATGGGAGCAATTCAGGTTGGGGCTGCCGTTCCGCCAGAATTATTAATTGGGAGTGCCTTAGGTACGGCGTTTGCTATTTTATCTAATGCGGGTCCTGAGGTTGCGGTAACGTTAGGATTACCTATTGCGTTATTAGCACAATCACTTAAAGTAATCGTATTTATCATCCGTAGTTCCATGATGGAACCTGCAGTTAGGATGGCAGAAAAAGCGAATATTAAAGGGTTATTTGCTTGGAACATATTTGGACTATTGATTCAATGTGCTATGTACTTTGCTGTAGCATTTACGGCCGTATTGTTTGGATCAGCAGCAGTTGAAGCTTTCGTTGGTAACATTCCTGCAACATTAATGCATGGTCTAGAAGTAGCTGGTAAAATACTGCCGGCAGTTGGGTTTGCGTTATTACTACAACCTATGATGGATGGTAAAAACATTCTTTACTTTATTCTAGGTTTTATCCTAATTGGTTATCTACAGTTACCGATCTTAGCAATAACTATATTTGGAGTTATCTTAGCATTTATTATTGTTTTTGAAGTTGGACAAGGAACTACAGTAAGTGCAGGAAATGATGATTTGGAGGGACTATTTGATGAATAACACAGTTGAAATTAGAGAAGACAAAAAAATGATTCGTGAGTTGTTTTGGTACTCTTTCTTATTAGAAAATTCATACAACTACGAACGTCAACAAGCATTGGGTTATGCTGTTGGTATGTGGCCAGCAATTAAGCGCTTCTATAAGTCAGATGAGGATCGTGCTGAAGCTTTAGTAAGACATATGCAAATATTTAATACTACACCACACGTTGTTACTACTATTACAGGGGTTAGTGCAGCCTTAGAAAAGGAAGCTAGTATTCAGCCTGATTTTGATAAATCAACAATTAATAGTATCAAAGTTAGTTTAATGGGACCTTTAGCAGGTATTGGTGATTCGTTTTTCTGGGGTACTATTAGAATTATTGCTACGGCAATAGCACTACCACTTACAGCCCAAGGTAGTGTATTAGGTCCTATTTTATTCTTAGTTGCCTTTAATATTCCTCATATCATTATCCGATATTTTGGTTTGGTATTTGGTTATAAATTTGGTACTAACATCTTAACCAATGCAAATGAATCTGGTTTATTTACTAAAATAACTAAGGGTGCAACGATTGTGGGATTAATGGTTATTGGTGCGATGAGTGCGCAAATGGTTAAGTTATCCACCACAGTATCCTTTACATTTGAAGAAGCAGTATTTAATCTACAAGATTATATTGATCAAATCTTCCCGTTATTACTGCCGTTATTGTATACTCTGTTTATGTTCTGGTTGCTGAAAAAGAAAGAGAAATCCTCTACTTTCCTATTGTTATTTACAATTGGAGTCGGTATTCTTGGAGCTTATCTAAAATTGTTATAAAATAAGTTTGGCGAGAGCCAAACTTTTTGCATCTTAAGGAGGTAGTGTATGTTAAGCTTCACGAATAGACATTTACTTATTATGTATGAGTTATTACATACTGAGTATAGAACATCGGCGCAGTTGGCTTTAAATGTGGGTGTTTCGGTACGCACAATAAAAAATGATATTCCCGAGTTAAAACTTTTGCTAGGTGAATTCGATATCGACTTAAGATCAAAGCCAGGACTTGGTTATACACTAAGTGCACTGAGTGATGAAGGTATATCCGTACTCAATAATTTTAAAAAATCAAATGTGATAAAGAAAGTATATCGCTATAATAAGTCTAACTCGGATCGTGTATCTTTTATAGTTCTTAAACTCTTAGAAGAAGGAGATTTCATTAAGGTTGATGATTTAGCTGAAGAGTTATTTATATCAAGAGGAAGTGTGCAAAACGATTTGCAAGATGTTAGACAACAATTATCGCGTTTTAATCTTTCTATCATCACAAAGCCATCCTTTGGGATAAAGGTTGATGGTCATGAACGCGACTTTAGAAATGCGTTAGTAGAATTTAAATATAGTAACGATTTACTTACTGAGCGATTTGATAATGAAAATTATTCGAAAGAGTTACTTAAGATTCAAGAGATTGAGGATAAGCTTAGATATTATTATCGAGATTTTAGATTGTCAGACTTTTCTTACGCTAACTTGGCACTTCATTTCTTAATAACATACCAAAGAGTTATAAGTGACAAAGTGATTGATTCTTATTGGTATATATCAGACTCAAAGATTTATAAGCAGACAAAGAGTGCACTGAAGGATATTTTTAAAATGAACTTTAGTGATGTGGAAGTACACTTACTTGGTCAACATATTGATTACAAGCAGATATTAGATGATAAAGGTAGCAAGAGTACAAAGGAAACACTGTTGGGACTCATTAATGATGAGATGCAGAGTAACTTTGGCTTAGATTTTTCTGGGCTAGGTAATCTAATGGATAATTTATCCAATCATATAATGCAGATGGTTAAGAGGTCTGAAGCTAGAATGGTTATAAAGAACCCTATTACCTATAATAACTTAAGAGATTATCCGTTTGCATCTAAACTAACAATTAGCGTTGTCTCTATAATTAGCAATATCTTTAATATAAAGATTGGATTAGACGAGTTTGCTCTTTTGGTATTATACTTAGAGACAGCATTACAAGCTGTTGCCACTAAACCAATAATAACTATAGGTTTTGATAGTGGTCAGTCTCGTATTGAGTCTGTTCTGTTTTTTAATGAGATAGAATCTAGATTTACTGATCAATATACAAGAGTCCTTAAAGACAAAGATAATACTGATATTCTTGTTGGTACAAGAAAAGCACAGATAAATGATTATATTTCTATTCAAGATTCGTTATACTTAGATAAGATTCAATCGCGAATTAATATGATTAGAAATGAATCAATCAATTATGAACGTTATTTCAATGACAAGTCGGTTATTAGAGACCTAAAAGGTGACGATAAGGAAACAGTTTTGGATAACCTTTGGTTAGAGCTAAGGGAGCGTAATTTACTTAAGGATGTTGAGTTTTCAAGTGATACACTTATTGGACTTGAAGTAGGTCATCAAGTTCTCCATCTACAAGATTATGGTAAGTCGTTTGAGCATCCAATATTTTTGATTGCTGTTTTGGAACGGCCCATAATTTGGGACAATACAGTTGTCCGTATTATTGTTTTGATAAAGACCAAAAGAGATGGTGATGGGGACTTGTACAAGTTGTGTTCGATATTGAGTGATTGGCTTAATGATACTGATGCCATTGTGCGCATGATTGAAAATCCTAGTATTGATGTTATGAGTAAATACATTATAAAAGAGCGTTAGTCTTCGTGACTAGCGCTCTTGTTGTAGTTATGGAGTACTTCTTCTATGTCTTCAATTGTCTTGGTCGCCATTAGATCTACTCTTAGATCGTGGGCTCCCTTGAAGTCTCTGATATAGATTTTAAAGAAGCGATGTAATGGTTTTGAAAGTTTAGGTTCAATGGCTGTGAAGTGTTTATATAGTTCTAGGTGGTCTTTAAAGAGATCTAGATGTTCCTGAGGGGAATGGTGTTTTGCTTCTTTTTCAAATGCGAATGGATTGTGGAAGACACCACGTCCAATCATTATTCCATCAACATCGTATTTACTAGCAAGTTCCATCCCCATTGCATAGTCCATAATATCGCCGTTGATGGTAATGGATGTGTCTGGTGCTATTTCATCTCTTAGTTTTAGTATGTCTGGTATAAGTTCCCAGTGAGCGTCAGCTTTACTCATTTCTACTTTAGTTCGTAAGTGAATAGAAAGGTTGGCGATGTCTTGTTTTAGTAAGTGTGATATCCATTCTTTGTATTCATCTACTTTAGCGTGGCCTAGTCTTGTTTTTACGCTGACTGGAATATTACCTGCTTTGCTGGCTTGAATAATTTCAGCAGCTACATCAGGTCTTAGGATTAAGCCTGCACCGCGCCCGTGTTTGAAGACATTTGGTGCTGGGCACCCCATATTTAGGTCGATGCCATCAAATCCCATTTCTGCGACTCCGATTGCCATCTCTTTGAAGTCTTGAGGATTATCGCCCCATACATGTGCTACGATTGGTCCTTCGTCTTTAGTAAACATTAGGCGTCCGCGCATGCTTTCTTTTCCTTCTGCGTTGTTGAAACTCTTTGTGTTTGTGAATTCAGTGAAAAAGACATCGGGGCGTGCAGCTTTGGCGATGACGTGTCTAAAGATAACATCTGTGACATCCTCCATTGGAGCAAGTGCAAAGAATGGTTTAGGTAGTTGTTTCCAAAAATTTTGTTTCATAAGTCCTCATTTCTTTAGTAATTGTGCCATCTTTTTAGTGTAATATCAAGTGATACGAAGTAATGTAAAGTTTGCTTGACATTGAATGGGTAATATATTAATATTTAAGTGTAAAGGACGCTTTACATTGCGGAGGTGTTTGCGTGGAAAATAAGTTAGAAGAACTTAGAGGAAAACTTGATATAACTCAGGAAGATCTTGCGTCTGCCTTAGGTGTTTCTCGGCAAACGATTATTTCGATTGAAAAGGGTCGCTATAATCCCTCTTTGATATTAGCTTTTAAGATAGCTAATTATTTTGAATTGCAGATCGAAGATGTATTTTTATTTGAGGAGGAAAAGAAATGAGTGATAAGAAGTATGTTAGGTTGATCTTATTTACTGGATTGACTAGTTATTTTATTGCTGATTTTATTTTTAAGATTTTGATTGAACCTAAGGTTGGTAAACATATTGTATTGCAGTTGTTGTTTACGGTTATGGTTGCTGGTATGATTGGCGTTTTGGTTAATGGAGTAGTTAATCGAAAGTATCGTGAGGTTATGAGAGTAATTAATATTGAAGAGTATGATGAACGCGGTGTTATGATTAGTAGTATTGCGAATCAGTATACTTTGGTAATCGTTTCATTTTGTGGGTTTATTTTGTTTTTGGGTGCAGTTTTTGTGGATGTTAGTTTGGCATTGTTGGTAGGTATTCTATATATTGCTGTGTTTGCTTTTAACCTTTTATTTAGAGAGTATTTAAAGAAACGTTATTGAGATTTGATTTTTTTGATAGGTGTGTTACAATATTAGTGGTGGAAGAGGTAGTATGTTTGAATCTGTGAACATAATTAGTAATAGATTCAGTTAAACATACAAAGGAAGCAGACTTGTGATGGGGTCTGCTTTTTCTTTTGGTTAGTAAAAGGGGTTCTGATTTTTTTCAGAGCCCCTTTTGTGTTTTATATTAAGAAAAAGAATAGGAGTACGATGATACCAAGGATAATTCTGTAGTAACCAAATACTTTGAAGTCGTTTTTCTTGATGTAGTTCATTAAGAATTTAATAGCAAGTAGTGATGTAATGAATGCGACTAGCATTCCCAGTGCTAGGTAACCAAATTCTGCCATGCTTAGGATAGCATTGAATTTTAGTAGCTTTAGGGCGCTGTATCCAAACATAACAGGTACTGCGATGAAGAATGTGAACTCAGCGATTACTACGCGTGACATGCCTAGGATGAGCCCTCCGATGATGGTTGAGCCTGATCTTGATGTTCCTGGGATGATTGAGAGTATTTGGAATACTCCAACCATGAAAGCAAGGTAGTATGTGATTTGACTTAGTTCTGTTATTTTAGGTTTTACTTTCTTATTTCTGTTTTCAACGACCAAGAAGATAATACCGTAAACGATGAGTGCAATTGCGATTACAGTTGGTGTTTTGAAGTGTGCTTCAATATAGTCATCAAATAAAATCGTAACGACTGCACCAGGTATACATGCAACCACAACTTTGAACCAAAGGTCGACTACATCTTTTCTTAGTGTATAACCTTGTTTTTCTTTTTTAATAGGGACCATTTTGTTCCAAAAGAGAACAACAACCGCCATGATGGCTCCTAGTTGAATAACAATAAAGAATAGTTCTTTAAATTCAGCACTTAGGTTTAGTTGAAGAAACTCATCTACCAACAACATATGTCCTGTACTACTGATAGGTAACCACTCTGTTATTCCTTCAACAATCCCTAAGATTATAACTTTTAGTATTTCAATAAATTCCATAATTTCCTCCTAAATTAAAAGGTACTATTCAATAATAGCACCTTTAGTGTCAACTTGTAAAACTGTTGTGAACGCAAAGTCTTTTAGTTTAGATTTTATGGAAGTGTGGATTGTTTCAATGTTTCTAATGTTTGTAAGAACCATGATACTAGGACCTGCGCCTGATACCCAATGTGTGATGATATTTTCTTCGTTGAGAATGTCTTCTATTAAATCAATATTTTGGATTAGTTGTTTACGATAAGGCTCGTGAATAATGTCTTTTGTGACGGTTTTAATGAGCTCTTCGTTATAGTTTCTGAAAGCATCAAGTAGGAACGTTGTTCTACTTTGGGTGTAGGTTAGATCCTCTAGTTTAATGGATTCTGGTAAAATATTGCGTGCATCTTGTGTGGATACTTCATGATTTGGAACAATCGCAATAAATCCGTAATCTTGGTGGACAAAACTTGATTGAACATAAAGGTTATCATCAAGGAGTGCCATATTTATATTACCAAATATGGCAGGAACAACATTATCGGGATGACCTTCATAGTAGGAGGCTAGTTTGGCTAAGCTTAGTTTAGATAGATTTAAGTTTGCGTATGAGTTTGCGGCCAGTACACCGGCAACAATACAGGTTGATGAACTTCCTAGTCCACGTGCGATGGGTATGTTTGATTCAGTATAAAGGTGTACGTTGGGGCGTTCTATATTGTGTTGATCAAGGACTTTAAAGAATGTATCTAAGGTTAGTGAAGTTTTGAAGGTGTGTTTATAGTCGTAGAACTCTGTGGTAGTTTGGTTGAAGTCGAAAGTGAAAATATTATAGAGGTTAAGTGCTAATCCTGCTACATCAAATCCAGGTCCGATGTTCGCACTAGTAGCAGGTACTTTAATCGTTAGTTTCATTGTTGTTCTCCTTCTTTATGTAGTTTAAAAGTGTTTTTTCTACCTCTTCTATGGGTAAGTTGTTATTGAATCTTATTGGTAAAGTTTTTAGTTCTTTGATCTCATTTGGATAGGGCTCAACTGTATACGCTTCTATTGCATCTAAAGTACCGAAGTCAGTATTTCCTACTACGTTAAACATATCTTTATATAAGGTTGGGAATTTATATGGACTGGCTGTTGAAACGATTAGATTATGGTTGTTTGTTTTTGACTGGGGTATCGCAGTTGCGGTATGAGGGTCAATTAGTATGTGATTTTCTTTATATATATTTTCGATGATGGTGATTGTTTCTTGATTGGTGGTTACTTGGGTACTGAAGGATTCCTGCAGAGTCTTTAACTCTTTTTTTGATAGTTTAAATGATTTAGATGTACTTAGATTATACATCCACTTTGATACTTTGTTTGTGTCTTTGAAGACTAAGTAAAGTAGACGCTCTAAGTTTGATGATATTAAGATATCCATTGAAGGTGAATGAGTTACTTGAAACTCTCTATTATTAATATCATATACACCAGTTGTGAAAAAGTCGTGGAGTACGTGGTTTTCATTGGTGCATACGACAAGTTTATTGACAGGAAGTGACATTTCTTTAGCTATATAGGCGGCTAATATATTACCGAAGTTCCCTGTTGGGACGTAAATATTTATTTTTTTGTCTGTTTTGAGTCTAAGGTATGCATCGAAGTAGTAGATAATTTGTGGTAAGAGTCTGGCGATATTTATTGAGTTAGCACTGGTGATTGGTAGATCCTTGTGCTCAAGGAAAAAAGTTTTGACGAGGTTTTGAGCATCATCAAAGTTACCTTGAATACCAATTGGCAATACATTATTACCGCGTTGGGTATTCATTTGAAGTTTTTGAATGGGACTTGTGCCTGTGTTTGGGAAAAGCACCGCAATACTAAGACCCTCTATGTTTGATATGGATTCCATAGCTGCTTTCCCTGTATCACCTGATGTTGCGGTTAGTATTGTTAGGTGGTCTACATTATGTTTTTGCATGGCTGCCTTTAGTAGATGGGGATAGAGCGCAAGGGCTTGGTCTTTAAAGGCCGATGTTTTTCCATAGAAAAGTTCAAGTAATGTATTGTCTGTGTCAAGGGGTCTTATGTTTGTGATGTTATCGTGATTGAAATTAAGGGGACTATAAGTATCTTTTAGGTATTTTTTTAAATCGTGTTTATTGAGGTCACCTAAAAAGAGTCTAAGCACTTCATAGGCAATTTGGTGATAGCTTTTGTTGGTTAGGGATTTATAGTCAAGTGTCGGAATTGACTTTGGTACGTAAAGTCCTCCATCACTTGCCAATCCGTTTAAGATGCATTGTGATGCTGTGACTGATTGATTGGATCGTGTGCTTGTGTATTTCATGGTATACCTTCCTTTTCTCTTGATATGTATATCATTATATGATAAAGTTTCCACATAGTAAATACATATGTGTGTGTAGAAAGGACATTTTATGAAGGATATGAGCAAATATTACATTGTGGAGGCGCATGTTTTACCTGAAATAGCGATTAAGGTGTTAAAAGCTAAGCAACTTTTGGATGAAGGTAGAGTTAAGTTTGTGTCTGATGCTGTTAAGGCGGTTGGTGTGAGTCGATCGGCTTATTATAAATATCATGATTCAATTCAGCCTTTCTTTGAGTATGAAGAGCATAGAACGGTAACTTTGGGTGTTTCACTTGTGGATAACCCAGGGGTATTGGGGCATGTGCTTAAGTCTTTGGCACAGTTTGAGTTAAATGTATTAACAATTAACCAAACGATACCAATAAATAGAGTAGCAAATGTGACAATAACTTTTGAGACACTGGGTTCTAGTGTGAACATTGATGAAGTTATAAAATCGTTTAATGGGTTTGATGATGTTATTGAAGTTAATCTTCTAGCAAGGGAGTAGAATAATGAAAGTTGCGGTAATGGGTTATGGTGTTGTTGGACAAGGGGTAGTTGAGTTATTGGATCGTATGGATCCAAAGCTTGTTAAGTACATTTTAAATTTGAGTGTCGTTGATGATGTTCGGTATATTAGTGATATCGGTGTTTTGATGAGTGATTCCTCCGTTGGAATTGTTGTTGAAGCAACGGGTGATGTTGAGTTTGGGTTTGATGTGTTGAGTCAGGCGATG
>CAZEQW010000013.1:0-3542 GCA_964514505.1 uncultured Erysipelothrix sp.
CGCAACACCTATTTTCCATAAAGTATTTCTTTAGGTGTTTTAAACTTAATGCACTAATTTATCTATAAAAAAACACCTAAATCAATTAGGTGTAATAATATATATTGGTGGAGCTTATCGGGATCGAACCGATGACCTCTACACTGCCAGCGTAGCGCTCTCCCAGCTGAGCTAAAACCCCATGGACTCATTATACCATAAGTACAACGAGAACGACTTACTAAATAAACAGATTGGCTAATGGATAGCCAACGACAACACTTAGCACAATCACCACTACCATAACCCAAATTCCAACGGATACCATATCCTTTGGCGTGGTCCACTGCGAAGATACTGCAAAAGCAACATAAGGCATAGAAGGTGGGGTAGCACTACCAATAGATGCTAAGAAACCAATCAACGAAGCCATAGCTGCTGCATTAAGACCCACTACACTTAAAAACACAGGGACTGCTACCGAAGCGACAAGTTGCGCCGTGACCATATGCGAAGATAAGTTAGACTGAATACTAGCCCACGCAGCAAATATTACAATTAGCAATACATTAGATAGCCCCTGCACAAAGCTCATGCTAGAAGTTATAAACGATACAAGTCCAATATCAGGGTGCGTCATGGCACTACCAAGAGCCAAAGTTGCTGCAGTCATTATTAATGCAGGCCAAGAAACCCCCTTAACCATCGCCTCGTTAATATTAAGCAAAGGCAAACCATCAACAGTTACAATCGCTAGAACAACTACACCAATCAGAGGTGGTACACTTGTTCCAAGAGATTTGATATAGGACATAAAAGGAATAAAACTTAATAAATCAGGCGCAACCCACATAAATACAACTAAAGAAAACACCAAAACAATAATACGTTCTTGTCTGGTCACAGAAGGGATATCTAAGTTCAATGATATCTTATTATTAAACGAAGCAATATCCTTACTATACTTCAACCTAAGAACTACCAACATCAATGTAAATACCAGGATACCAAACGGAATCGCAAATAGCATATAAGATGTATAACTAATCGCTATGCCTGTAACTGAAGTATAGGCAGACATCGATAGCACCGGGAAAACATGGGCAATAGGAGTAATACCTGATGAAAGACTTGTTACTAGGACTAGACCCATTATCATCATCTTACCAATTCCATTGCCTTTATCAACTTTTATTACTCTAAATATTTCTTCCAATATAGGATACATCACAAAGAATAATACTGTCGGAGACATTACACTACCAAGTACTAATACGGAAACTAAAAAAGAAAGAGTCAAATGCCAAACACTCTTTTGAGCATAACGCATACTCACAAACTTAAGTGCCACCCTTTTAATAAACTCAGTTTTGGACAAAGCGTACGTCAGTACGAATGTAAATAATAAGAATGCAAACGTTTGATTACCAAACGAAGATCGCAGTACCTCATTAACCGATAAATTGGGAACTAACATTAACATCAACAAGACCCAAAGACTAGGCCAATCTATCCCCATAGTCATCCAAAGGAAAAGAGCCCCTATGAAAATAACCAATACAAACAAACCACTAAAACTTAATCCCTTAGGAACTGGTAAAAACCAAACTAACAATGGAATTACAAAAGGAACCAAACGCCCTATCTTATCTTTCATAAAACACCCCTACTTAATATTTATCTTAATATAACTCATTACACAACTATTTTCTTTATTATTCTACACAGAACATCTATATTAATATGCGCTTATTATATCACTTTAGAACCAGGCATTGAAGTACCAAGTAACATTAAAAAGACTACACGAGTTAGTCTTTATCCTTGAATATATGACAGTAATAAATCAAAAGTATTTTTCAATGCTTTAACATGAGTACGTTCCATCCCATGACTGCTACTTACACCCGGACCAATTAAAGCAGCTCTAATATTATTTCCACCTCTTAGTGCAGCTGATGCATCACTACCGTACATTGGGTAAATATCTAATGCGAAACCAAGTGACTTCTCCTTAGCATAGTTTACCAACTGCGATGTCATATCATAATCATAGGGCCCAGATGAGTCTTTAGCACAGATTGAAACATCAAACTCAGTACATGCTAGATCAAGACCAATACAACCCATATCAACCGCCAGCAACTCACTAATATCAGCTGGTATCCAAGAAGCTCCATGCCCCACTTCCTCATAACTAGTAAATATAAAAGTAAGATTAGTACTTGGTACTATAGCATTATCTTTAATGGCCTTTAGAATGCCAATAAGAATCGCAACAGAAGCCTTATCATCTAAGAAACGAGACTTCACAAAACCAGACTCTGTTATTTCTACTTTTGGATCATAAGCAACGATATCACCATTCATAATACCTAATGCTTCAACATCACTCTTACTATTAACTACCTCATCTAACCTAACAACTAAACTATCAATATCACGAGACTTACTACTCGCATCTTTAAACACATGAACTGATGAAGAGGTTGATAGAATAGTTCCACGATATATCTTGCCACTTCTTGTGATAACATCACAGTATTCCCCATCTAAAGTCGGAGTCAACGGCCCACCCAAAGTAGTCAAAGCCAGAGTACCATCAGCTTTAATAGAACGAACCATTAAACCCAATGTGTCCACATGAGCACTGATACCTCTTCTGATAGATGTATCATTACCAGCAACACTCACCATTAAATTACCTTTAGGAGTAATTGTAGTTTGATATCCCATACCTGAAAGTAAAGCATCAACAAAACTAATTGCATTCTTTGTATAACCCGTTGGACTAGAAATATTCAGTAGATCCACTAAAGTATCCAACATATTTTTTTCATTAAACATTATAAACTCTTTTCTAGACCTTAAGGTCACTCTTAATTTGAGTAGTAGATATATCAGGGGTTCTACTTAAGTAGACCACTTCAACTCCTTTTTCTTTAAGGAAATCAAAGTGTCCCTTCCAATCATCACCAATAACAAAAACATCAACATCATACTTATCTACGTCAAGAAGCTTTTGGTCCCAGTTCTCTTCTGGAACAATCATATCAACATACTTAATGGCTTCTAGTATTCTATAACGTTCCTCATAAGTATAATAGCAAACCTTATCCTTCTCATCTTTATTAAACTCATCCGTTGATAAACCAACAATTAACCGATCTCCCAACTCTGATGCACGTTGCAACAAATTAATATGACCATAGTGCAACAAATCAAATGTACCATATGTAATAACTGTCTTCATGTTACCCCTCCTTAAACACTTTCTCTATTATTGAAGCCGTAGCTCCAACCTCTTTTACTTCAATAAAACGACTTGTAAATGATTCAGTAATTAAAGCTTGTTCATTAAAGTCCAATGTCTTAATAACATTTAGTAAACTATCGCTACTTGTAGAGAACGATAATCCGGTATCCTTCACATCAAAGTATAAACCACGTTCCTTCTTATACTTATCATAATCTTGCATATATAGAAGAATCGGACGATTTAGTAATCCAAAATCAAACATAATTGATGAGTAATCAGTGATCAGCACATCTACCGCCAACAA
>CAZEQW010000013.1:3642-19478 GCA_964514505.1 uncultured Erysipelothrix sp.
CCAAACTTAAACAAGTTAGAATCATCTAGCTTAAATGCTTCTTTATATATATCATATTCATAATCACCAGAGTAGGTAAATAAATCAACGGTATAGAAATTAAAGTCACTTCTACCTGAAACATTATTACCCACATACTTCATCGGGATACCATGCCATGTATTAATATACTTAGTATATGATTTCTTAAAATGAAGTCCCCGTTCTATATTAACGTTTGTGACCCAATACTGAGCCGATAGAGCTGTTAATAGATAACCAAATGTATCAACCTTTACTTTACGAGTTCTCTCATTCATAACATACTTATCTGGGTTCTTAAACGCCCAAATGAATGTATAGTCATCAAAATATGGATCTGCAATCATTGCATCGTATATATCCTTTGGACTATCATTAAATGACTTGCCACTAAAAGAAATAAATAAAACAGTTTTAGGCTTCATTCGCACAAAAAAACCAACCATTTTAACAGCCAAAGATCCAAGTATAGAATATAGTTTGTTAAATAGACTATTTGATTTTAATATCTGCTCTAATTTTTTCATACAATCTCCTAAACATATACTCATTTTATCACGTTTACACACCTAAATATAGGTACAATACAAAGAAAGCCCGATACATAGTATCAGACTTCCTTCTTTTATTTATAACGCCAGTCTTTTGCTCGACTAACCTCATTACCATGAATCATCTTCAGAATCATTTCAGCTGCGTTCTCAACAGTACCAAAATCAGGATCCATTACATATAGCTTACGATTGCCACCACTATACGTTACCTTACTTGCACCCTTACCATCTAATTGAATCTGGATAATATCCCAGTTTCCACCTTTATCTAACTGATAGCGTAGTAACTGATTCACTTCCTTATCCTTCATACTTAACTCAAAGCTACCACCAATTGAACTCATAACTTGATTAAAGTTAGTGATTATTGCAGGCGATAACATTTTATTAATAACACCCGTTAATAATGCCTGTTGATGAATAATACGAGTCTTGTCGCCCCCTTGAACATTCTTACGTTCACGAACAAATGATAACGCCGCATTACCATTTACATAGTTAGTACCCTTTTTAAACTTATAACCATCTCTTGTGGTGAAGTTAAAATTAGTATCAACATTAACACCACCAAGTGCATCAACTATCTTTGTTACCGAAGTAAAGTTAACGCGCAGGTAGTAGTCAATCTCAATGCGTTCACTCGCCTGCTCACTCAATAAATCTTCTAATGTATTAACTGATTCCATAACCCCATACAATCCAGCATGAGTTAACTTATCCAACTCACCTTCAGTATGTAACTTAACATAATAGTCACGAGGAATACTTGTCATTAATATTTGACGCGTAACCGGATTAACTGTAACAATCATATTAACATCAGATCTTGACACCTTACTTACACTACCTGATGTATCAATTCCCGTTACAAATATACTAAACGTATCTTTAGTAACATTAATATCCCTATCTAATATATCTACATTAGTTGAATAAGTGTATGTCTTTAATACTCTTGTTTCATCTTCGAAATCAGGATAATCCTCTTCTACCAATGACTTATGAGCATTACTTAATAAGATTACATCAATCTCACCACTGTAGAAATCCTTCATCATCTTTTCATACTGATTATAATCACGCAGAGAAATGTCAAACTTCTCAACACGCGTAATCTCATCACGAGCAAATAGAACATTCGCACTATCCATTAGTGTATTACCACCTACATAACCAGTGTAATCCTTTAAATCACTAATAGACTCATACTTAGATTCCTTTTTAACAAGTACCTCTACAACGTGAACATCCTTAGATGCACCCGTTACATTTGCAACAAACTTAGCAAACGTTGTAAGTTTTGGAACCGAGAACAGTATCGCTACTGTAATTATCATCGTTATTATCTTAGCCCCATACCCTTTTGATCTAAATAACCAAAGTAGAACAAGACCCAATGAAATAAATATTACTATTACCGCTGGGATCACAAACTTAACAGGCAGCATTTTTAATCTATATATAGCAAATAATAAACCAACCACAGCAATAGTGTGTAAAATTCCAATCAAATAAGAAATCCTACGATCAAATTTAACCTTACGGGTTGTATTACGCGTTTTCAACGCCTTAACTGTTTTTTTCTTTTTCATATAATCAACTCCTAGTAAATAATATAATAATTAATATTGAATGTCATAGAAACTCAACAAATAACACATTTTCACAACTTACCGCATTCTTTATTCTTCTTTACAAACTCACTAGCTTCTTTATTTATAGACTTAAGATCCACCCCTTGGTCTTTAGCCGCAAAAATACAACCACAATAGCACTGACGATATACATCGTAAGTCTTACACATCTCTACCGACCTTCGATAGCCATTATTCTTTTTAAAGTCACTGGGTAAGTACTGTGTTGTATATAACTTCTGAACTTCAAATCCAATTGAATTAATAACACTACTATTTTTATGAGGAGATAGCGTTAGCGCACTTCCAAAGTAATCAAAGCCATGCTCCTGTGCATACAGAGCAACATCATTTAATCGCATATCAAAACAGGCACTACAACGTGCACCGCCTTCTTTCTCAAATTCAAGATTACCTTCTTTAACCATTTCAACAAACTTATTGGGTTTATACTCAGCTTCAATAAAACCAACTGAATTACCAGTTGCTCTATTAAAATCCTCCACAAACTTCTTTTGAACTAATGCTCTTCTCTCATATTCACTTCTAGGGTAAATATTAGAGTTAGAAAAATATACTGTCACATCAGCATAAGAAACCATATCACTCATCATTACTGTACTACATGGAGCACAACAAGAATGCATTAAAATTCGCGGTCTAATATTATCTTTAGACCACGACTTAATAACTTCTTTTAATAAATGATCATAGTTAACCTTACCTGACTTATCATACTTACGTAATAACTCTGTAATATCCATAAAGCACTCCTTACTAAAGTAACTTTAGAGTACCACAAAAGCCAAGGTTTGTCTTTACTCTACAACACTCTTAAGATGTCCATAACCTTGTTCATCCATCTCATCATAAGGAATAAAACGCATTGCTGCACTATTCATACAATAACGAAGCCCACCTAACTCCTTTATTCCATCGGTAAATACATGACCTAAATGAGCCTTAGATATACCACTTAACACTTCAACACGTCTCATACCAAATCTATTATCATCTTTCATGTCCACATACTCACCATATATTGGTTTACTAAATGAAGGCCACCCACAACCTGCATCATACTTATCTCTAGATGAAAACAAAGGTTCACCTGAAGTAATATCCACATAGATACCCTTATCAAAGTTAGCATCATAAGCATTATCAAAAGGAGCCTCAGTGCCTCCTAATTGTGTCACTTCATATTGAAGCGGAGTTAACGACGTTTTAAGCTCTTCATCACTCTTAACTCTATACTCACGTACACTACGAGCATACTCAAGTTTACTAGCAGGAATATGACAATATCCATTTGGATTCTTATCTAAATAGTTCTGATGATACTCTTCAGCCTCATAATAATTCCTTAAAGGCTCAACCTCAATCGCAATCTTCTTATCAAACTTCTCTTGAAGCTTCTTCAAAGAATCATCAATAATCTCTCTATCACTTTCATCAACATAATAAATACCTGTTCTATATTGAGGACCAACATCGCCTCCCTGTTTATTTACAGAGACAGGATTAACCGACTCATAATACACATCCAGCAAGAAACCAAGACTAATGGCACTAGGATCATATACTACATCAACCGCTTCGACAAACCCCGTTCTACCTGTACAAACCAGTTCATAAGTAGGATTATCAATATTACCATTCGCATACCCTACATTAGTAGAAACTACTCCATGAACCTTCTTAATATAATCCTCAGTCCCCCAGAAACAACCACCAGCTAACACAATTCTACGCATCATAATCACTTCACTTTCTAGTTCAATTATACACCCAAAGACTTCACTTTACGCGATAATTGACTAAGACAGCATCCGTTTATTTCCCAGGAAATCGACTCACAAGCCAACTACTTTCAGGCCTACTAATTAAACGCGCATTACAATATGCCATATCAAGTGTTAATATCGTATTAATACGATACGAATTCTCATGCCTTTCAATCGCCAGTGCCATTACTTCATCCCCTATGTACAAAGGGGCCAAATACATCAAACGCTTATTCCAATATTGAACCAACACCAAACGATTATTTTTCTTTATCTTCTTAATCATTAACTCCGTACTTGATTGAACCAAAGCTACTAATAAAGACTCATCTAAATCGGCTATGAGTTTCACACTATCAGGCATACGACTAAGCCTATCTTTAACAATATGATTAATATTACCTAAGATAGGAAGACGCTCATCAAAGTACATCAACTCACGACATCCCTTAAAGTAATCAACAGACATCGGTAAACAAGATCTCATATCAACAGGTATCTCATGGGCCGAAGATTCATAGAAACTATTAAAGAACCACTTTGGCGCTCCTTCTCTCTCATTCCTATTTAAACTAAACAACATGTAGATATCTTGACCACTTCTAGATATTAAACCCGTATTAAATATAGAATGCGAAGCAGTCTCAAGCAATAATTCCTCATCCATAACTTTACTAAAAGTATGAAAAACATACTGATATAAAACACCCACATGATTCATACTTCCATCATTAAAATTTGGGTTATCATAATACCAACTTTCTTCCTCAGCTAAAGAAGCTAGGAACCGCAGCTTCGACATAAAAACATCCGGAGTTCCTAAAAAGGCGTACGTTCTAATTGGTGGTACATCACTCATTAAATTATAGTCCCTATTCATAGCATCCCCCTTTTATAAAATAGTACTAAATTCGTATATTTCCTATGTTATAATCTAATTAAGAAAAGGAGGCTTATATGCAAAACTCATATTTCGATGGAACGTTAAGTCAATATGTGGGCTACACAATACTTGGAACACTTCTAACAATCTTAACCTTTGGAATCTTCACACCATGGTATGTCACCATGATGCAATCATGGAAAGCCAAACATACGGTCATTGACGGCCAAAGACTGCGCTTTGATGGATCGGCTGGGTCATTATTTGGTCAATGGATTAAGTGGTTACTACTTATCATAGTTACTTTTGGTATATATGCCTTTTGGGTGAATATTAAAATGCAACAATGGATCACTAAAAACACTCACTTTGATTATTAAAAAACTCGCTAAAATAGCGAGTAACGTTATCTATTGGTCGGAGTAACAGGAATTGAACCTGCGACCTCTTGCACCCCATGCAAGCGCGCTACCAAGCTGCGCCATACTCCGTTTATATTGTATTTTAGCAAAAAACTGAAGCACAGACAAATGAATAATGTTAAATTGTTGTAAATATAGTCTATTAGATTGTTATTTCATGATGTATAGGGTATACTAATCTAGCAAACTAAATGAGGTCATCCATTTGGATTTCTCCAAAGGGGATGGCTTTTTATGTTTATAAAGGAGTATATATGAACGATTCAATTTTTAAAGATGGTATTCAATTTAGCGAACTAAATATATCAGACGAACTTATGCATGCTATTACTGACCTTGGATACCAATCCACAACAAGTATTCAGACACAAGCTATCCCCCTTCTACTAGAAGGAAAAGACGTAATAGGAAGATCAAATACAGGAACAGGTAAAACTGCAGCCTTTGGAATTCCAGCTATACATATAATGGACCCAGAAATGAACAAACCACAAGTGCTTGTTCTAGCACCGACACGAGAGTTAGCCGTACAAATCTCAATCGAGATGGAAAAATATGCCAAGAATATTAAAGGTATTAAAATTGCGACATTATATGGGGGCGTCCCAATGGACCGCCAAATCCGACAACTAAAACAAGCAAATGTTATTGTTGGTACACCAGGTCGTATCCAAGACCATATGCGCCGTCGTACATTAAGACTAAATACAGTCCAATACGTTGTACTAGATGAGGCAGATGAAATGCTAAGTATGGGGTTTGTTGAAGATATTAATAATATCCTATCAAAAACACCAAACTCAAGACAAACAACATTGTTCTCAGCAACAATGCCATCTTCAATCGTAAAGATATCCAACGAGTATCTAAAAGACCCTGTGACTGTGGACGTAATGAACTCAGTAGGAAAACAAGCTTCGATTGATCAACTGTACTATATTGTACCAGGAAGAAACAAAAAAGACGCTCTTACATTATTACTTCGTAAGAACAACTTAAAGCGCACCATTATCTTCAGTAATACTAAATCAATGGTAGATGACCTAGCAGTAAACCTACGCGAGCAAAACTTTAAAGCAGCAGGATTACACGGAGACTTACCACAACAAGTACGATCTCAGGTATTAAATGAGTTCAGAAGCGGAAATACAAATATCCTAATCGCAACAGATGTTGCAGCTCGTGGTATTGATATTGATGATGTTGACTGTGTAATTAACTTCGACTTACCACAAAGCCACGAATACTACGTACATAGAATTGGACGTACAGGACGTGCAGGTAAAACTGGTTTATCACTAACATTAGTAAGTGGACGCCAACAAATCTTTAGACTTAAAGATCTAATGCGTATAACAAAAAACAATATCATTGAATCAAAACTACCAGATGTTAATGACATCGTAAATTCAGTAATTGACAACAAGTTCGATGAACTAGTTGCCGACACAACATTTGATTCAAATGAATATGCAGCAAGTCTAATAGATGCACTAAAATCTACTATGTCATTTGAAGAAATGGCATACCGACTAGCAGCAAACATTCTTAATGCAGAAATGAAAACACTAGACGTTCAAGCTTTAGATTCAGTAAGCCGTCAAAGCCAAAAAGAATTACCAAGACGTCACAGCAATAAAAACATGATGCGTTTAAGTCTACAAATTGGACGACGCAACAAAATTAAACCAAGTCATATCGTTGGCGCTATTACAGACCAATTTGATGTTGGTAAAGATAGTATTGGTAAGATTGTTATTAAAGACAACTATACACACGTTGACTTTAGTCAAGACTTAGCTCTAGAAGTATTAGATGCTAAGAAGAACGTTAAGATTAATGGAAACCGCGTTGAGTTTGAACCTATCAGTTCAAAACCAGAACGTGCATCCAAAGGTAAAAAGCGCACTCACAAGAGTTCAAAACGAACACATAGAAACAACAAGGGCAAGAGTAACTAAACTCTCGCCCTTTTTTAATTTTATAGACCAATATCACGTCTAAAGGTTTTACCTTCAAACATAATATTATCAACGCGCTTAACAACTTTATCATTAAGGTCTTTAAAGTCCTCTCCCATTTCCACAACAGTAAGAACTCGACCCCCATTAGTCTTAAGAGAACCATCATTAACTGTACCGTTATGGTAAACCAATCCATTATCATTTATTTCAATATCAAATCCTATTTCATAATGACCAGGATATCCATCAGAAGTTAAGACAATAGCTAATGCTTTCTCATTACTCCACACTAACTTTGGATCCTTATTATCAAGTACATCTAAGAAAACTTTAACTAAATCATTCTCTAACCTTGGCATAAGTACTTCAGTTTCAGGATCACCAAACCTCGTATTAAACTCAAGCACATAAGGAATATCATCAACAATCATATAACCAATAAATAATATTCCATAGAAATCAATATTATCAGCCTTTAGGCCTGCTTCAATCTTTGGGTAACTATCTTCAAAGATAGTTGCATCTACTGTAGGAGATGGAGATAAGCACCCAACACCCCCTGTATTTTCCCCTGTATCATTTTCACCAATACGCTTATAGTCTTGACTAGTATCCATTGGATACAGTTTATTACCTGCAACAAAGCATAATTGCGATACTTCATAGCCAACTAGGTACTCCTCAATTACAACGGCAGCTTCTACATTATTAGATAAAGATTCTGAGAATAGATTACTTAGTGCATTCAAAGCCTCAACTTCATCCTCTACAATCACAACACCCTTACCAGCTGCTAAACCATCATCTTTAATCACTAATGGGTAACTAAACATTCCTAAGTACTCAACTGCTTCCTCATAAGAATCTGCACTTAAAAATCTCGCAGTAGGAATATTATGACGTGCCATGAAATCTTTTGAGAACTGCTTACTACCTTCAAGTTGCGCAGCCAGCGCATTAGGTCCAAATATCTTCAAACCTTCTTTCTCAAATGCATCCACAATCCCTGCAACCAAAGGAACCTCTGGACCAACTATTGTAAGTTCAATATTTTCCTTTTTCACAAACTCGATAATTCTATCGAAGTCTAATATATCTATTTCAACATTTGTCGCAATCGATTTAGTTCCACCATTACCTGGGATACAGAAAATACCAGAGCATAAATCTGATTGATTGAGTTTCCATGCTAGAGCATGTTCACGACCCCCACCACCTATTATTGCTATCTTCATATCCATATTCCTCCTAATGTTTAAAGTGGCGAATACCACTCATAACTAATGCGATATCATACTTGTCACATAACTCAATTACCTTTGAATCATGAATAGATCCACCAGGCTGGATAATAGCCGTAATCCCTGCCTTAGCACAAGCTTCTACTGTGTCTTCAAAGAAGAATGCATCCGATGCCATTACACTACCTTCAACCGATTTAACACTACGAGCAATAGCCTTCTCAACCGACCAAATTCTTCTTACCTCACCATGTCCCAATGCCAATGTTTCCTCATCTTTCGCTAAAACAATTGCATTAGAATCTACATACTTAACACACTTCCAAGCAAACTCCAAATCAGCCATCTCTATATCTGTCGGCTTGCGCTTACTTACAACCTCAAGTTTAAGTTTATCCTCAACGTCTACTTGCTGAATAAGTTTACCATTCAATACATCCTTACCAGTAGTATTACGCGACTCTTTAAACTCTTTCATTATAATTAATCTGATATTCTTCTTGCCTTGCAAAATTTTCAATGCTTCAACACTATAAGAAGGCGCAATAACAATCTCCAAGAATATCTCATTTAACATCTTAGCTAAGTCTTTATCCACTCCCTCATTAAGGGCAACGATTCCACCAAAAATAGATACTGGATCACTTTCATATGCTTTAGTATAAGCTTCTAAAATAGTATCTCCCGATGCAATAGCACAGGCATTCGCATGCTTAACAGCCACAGCAGTAGGTCTAGTAAAATCTTGAAGCGTACGCAAAGCACCTGTCATATCATTAATATTATTATACGATAGTTCTTTACCATGAATCTGTTCAAACTCAAGATTATCAAATACATCTAGGCGCTCATAGTACGAAGCACTTTGATGCGGATTTTCCCCATAACGAAGATCTTGCTTCTTTGTGTATGTCTGCGTCAATAACTCAGGGTAATCAATTCCTAATGTACTGTTAAAGTAGGATGTAATTAATGCATCATACTGGGCAGTTGTCGCAAACGCCTTCGCTGCCATTTTCTTTCTAAACTCTAAATCTTTATCATGCATAAGTACAGCTTCATAATCACTTGGATCAACTACCACACATACCGATTCAAAGTTCTTAGCTGCACCACGAATCATTGAAGGCCCACCTATATCAATATTCTCGATCATGATTGCTTCAGTTTCACCCTTACGAAGTACCTCTTCAAAAGGATACAAATTACATACCACCATATCAATACTAGGAATACCATGTTCATTTAAAGTATCAACATGTTCTTGATCACTACGTTTATATAAGATTCCCCCATGAATCTTAGGATGCAACGTTTTAACACGACCTGACATCATTTCCGGAAACTTCGTAACTTCAGATACTTCAACTGGAGAACATCCATTCTCACTTAGAAACTTAAACGTATTACCACTAGCTAATAATGAATAACCTTTAGCTTCTAAACCTTTACCAAACTCAATAATACCACTTTTATCATAAACAGAAATTAAAGCATATTTCATCCTATTTGTCCTCCACTAAAATTACTTTATCATCCAAAACAACTAACTTGTCATCACAATATAAACGCAGTGTCTCCACTAATATCTTATGTTCTTGTTTTAATACACGATCTGCCAAAGTATCAACGGAATCTTCAAGATAGACCTCAACCGTAGCTTGCATAATAATAGGACCACCATCTGCTTCTTCACTCACAAAATGAGTGGTCGCTCCACTATACTTGACACCTCGTTTTAAAACAGCACGATGCACTTTAGACCCATAAAATCCCGGACCAGCAAAGCTTGGTATTAATGAAGGGTGAATATTAATGATTTTATGTTTCATCTTATCCACAAAATGTCCAGGAATAATTTTAAGATAGCCCGCTAAAACAATACCATCAGGTTCATAATCTAAGATCATATCATAATCCTTCGCGTCAAAAGAATGCGCAATTATACCAGCATTCTTTGCACGCTCTAACCCATAGGCATTTGCATTATTAGAGAAGACTGCAACAATCTTTGCGTTTACAGTACCATTATCACAAGCATCAATAAGCGCTTGCAGATTAGAGCCTCCTCCCGAAACTAAAACGACCAATCGTTTCATATAGTGATTCCAATCTCACCTTCAATAATATTACCAATAACATACGCATCATCAATTAAAGACAAAGTAGTTTCAACATCGTTCTCATCAACAACAACCACAAACCCAACGCCCATATTGAATGTACCAAACATCTCATCTTCATTTAAGTCTGAGAGGTCTTGTAAGTCTCTCATAATTTTCGGAACTTCTATCTTACTTCTATCCACAACAACATGACATCCCTTTGGAAGAATTCGAGGTAAATTTTCAACTAAACCCCCTCCAGTTATATGAGCTAAACCACTTGGCTTTACATCTTTCATTAGAGTCATTATCTCTTTAACGTATATACGAGTTGGTATTAGCAATTCATCTTTGTACTCATTCAATAGCTCATCAGTATTTAGAATATGACGAACCAGTGAGAAACCATTGGAGTGTAATCCATTAGATGGAACTCCAACAACCACATCACCTGGCTTAATCTTAGATCCATCAATGATATCTTTACGTTCAACGATACCTACCGCAAACCCCGCCATATCGAAATCACCATTCTCATATATACCAGGCATTTCAGCAGTCTCACCACCTACTAACGAGGCTTCTGATTGAAGACACCCTTCAACTACACCAGCAACCAAAGCTTTAGATACATCAGTATCAAGCTTTCCCATAGCCATATAATCTAAGAAGAACATGGGCTTAGCACCATGACATAAAACATCATTCACACACATCGCAACACAATCAATTCCAACCGTATCATACTTATCAAAATACGTAGCTAACTTAACTTTAGTTCCAATTCCATCTGTACCACTTACTAAAACTGGTTCCTCATAACCAGTTGGTAAAGCGTACATCCCCGCAAAGCCCCCAATTAAGTTCATTACATTCTTATCGTGTGTTCTTTTCAAGTTATCCTTAATGGCCCTAACATGCTCATAGCCTTTTTCTTTATCAACACCAGCGTCTCTATAGGTCATTTCCATTCTCCTTTTAAGGGACTATTCCCATCAAAATATTGCGTATAAAATGTTGTTCCACCACATGCTTGCTTAAGTCCATCTAGACTCAAGAAATATAAACTATCACAGCCAATATCAGCCCTTACTTCATCAACTGACTTTCCATAACACATCAAACTTTCTCTATTGGGAATATCGATACTAATGTTCTCTTCAAACAATACAGGAGGCGCTGCAACACGAACATGAACCTTACGTGCCCCCTTCTCCTTTAAAATTTTAATCAAACGTCTAATTGTTGTCCCACGAACAATCGAGTCTTCAACTAAAATAACATCCTTACCCTTAATTACAGAAGAGATAGCATTCAACTTTATCATTACCGATTCTTTTCGAACCACTGAATCAGGATCAATAAAAGTTCTACCAATATAGCGATTTTTCACTAAGCCCTTCTCATAGGAAATACCCGATGCATTCGCATATCCCAGGGAAGCCAATAATCCTGAGTCAGGAGCTCCAATCACGATATCCGCCTTCGTTGGACATTCCTTAAACAATAGCTCACCCATCTTCTTACGTGCATCATAAATAGAAACACCATTCATAACACTATCAGGACGAGCAATATAAATATACTCAAAGAGACAAGGATATAGCTTAGCCTTTGAATACGGATAACTTTTCAATCCATCTTGATCAACAACAATAATTTCACCGGGTTCTATATCACGAATATCACTAGCTCCAAGTGCTTCAAGAGCACACGTTTCAGATGCCACTATCCATACATTATCATCGCGACCAATAACCAAAGGTTTAATACCTAATGGGTCTCTAACCGCAATCATCTTATTATTATTTATTGAGATTAAGGCGTACGCTCCTTGGTTCTCATCAATGACCTCTTCATAGGATTTATTGCGTTGCAATAACTCATCAAGAACATGCATCCCTTGAAAAGGATCACCATCAATTGCCCAGAAACCCTGTTGAGCGCGATAAGGCATTAATGGTTCCATTTTCTTGCTTTGAGTAAAGGCATACTTAACAGATGCTACACCATAATGACCCGTTCGACTTGACAATACAACATCACTTAGTAAGCCATTACCATATTGAACATCCTCACCAATAGCCATCCCAAACCCTTGTTGACCACGGTGTTGAAGCGACATCGTTCCTTGATATAAGTGAGGTTGAATACTAATAGATTCATCTTGTGAATATACAGCAATCATACCACTCATTTATTCCAAGCCACCTTATTATTCATAGCCACAACACCTTGCGCCATATTAACCTTAAAATCCTTAAGTTTATTAGTTAGATCCAAATTACCAATGGCAAGAATTTGCAGAGCTAAATAAGCAGCATTCTCTCCACCATCAATCGCAACTGTAGCAACCGGAACACCCTTAGGCATTTGGACAGTAGATAATAAAGCATCTAGCCCATCTAATGTACTAGACTTAACAGGCACTCCAATCACTGGCTTGATACTCGCCCCAGCAATAACTCCCGCTAAATGCGCAGCTTTACCCGCAAATGCGATAAACACATCATAACTAGGATCGCTAACTTCTTTCAGCACAAAATCCAATGAACGATGGGCCGACATAACTTTAACATTACAATCGACACCAAACTCACGCAAGATATCATAAGCAGGCTTAACTACCTTCTCATCACTAATACTACCCATTACAATTAAGACTTTCATATTATTTCCTCCATCTTATACTCATAAAGATTATCAAAGAATGATGTTTCAATCTGATCTATACTACCTAAAATTCCAATTACATTATCCTTAGCAATAGCAATTGTATTGTCACAACCAAGCGGAGATTGATATTGTTGAAGCACACTAACACAGTCCTTATATTCTGTAATAGCATATGGAATCGTCATAGGGATATCCAAAGTCTTTCCCGTACAACCAAAGAAACCAGGGAAGCAATCATTCACTATCACAGCCTTACTACTATAATAATGCTTACCAATTGGCTTAACCCTAACCTCACCTAATAACCCTAACTTCACAAGACCTAGTGCACCATTTCCAATTCCAATAATCTCACCTTTATACCCCTCTAATACACCGTGTAATATAGGATTATCAAAGATAAGTTTCCACTCAATACCACCATCATGCACACCATTATCTCTAACATGACCATGTGGCAGTACAACTATGTCACTTCTATTAATATTATCTCTAAGAGCATGCAACGATTTTTCAAGATCCCTGACAGAAACGAGCGACTCAACAACATCAAACCCTACTTCCTTTAATCTAAGGGAAGTATCAAAGTCACCATTTACCCCTTCCACCATTACCATCACTGCAATTGGTTTACTATCTCTTATAGCAAACATATGGTTTGATTCATCAACCTTAACTTCCTTATCTTCTAACTTAAGAATTGGATAAACAGACTCTAATGTGGACTCATGAGCAACTTTAAGTTCATCTTTACTAAATGTCCAAGGTCCGACGTTAATAGAAGGAGATACTTTAGTACGCGCAATCACTTCACCCATCTCAAAATCATTATCAACTTCAAGTAATAAACCACCAAAGTTAGAAGCTAATAGATTATCATCTTTAGCAATATCCAATCCAAAGTCACTACCAATAGACATTTCAAACAGGCTATTAAATACACTAACAGAGATAGTGGAAGCCGCATAAATTTTCTTATACTGATTAGCCTCATAAACATCAGTATAAAGATTCATTAGGTTGTCTAAATCAATTAAACCATCGACTTCTTCTGGTTTTATCCACACTATCTTATGATCAGACCCTTTAATATTACGACTAATCACATCACCCTTATGTCCATGTTGAAGCGCAAATGTTACTAAAGTAGGTGGGACATTTAACTCCTCAAACGTTCCACTCATACTATCTTTACCACCAAGAGCCGGAATATCCCAAGCCTTCATTACACTAAAGGCACCCAATAGCGCAGCATAAGGTTTACCCCATTTCTCTTTAGTAGTTAATCGTTCAAAGTACTCTTGCATACTCAATCTAATGTTTTTAGGATTTCCGCCCATAGCGACTATTCTACTAACAGCTTCAACTACTGACATATAACCTAGTTTAAATGGATCGCCACTTAGTTCAATTGGATATCCAGCACTCATAAATGAAACTGTATTAGTATTTGAAATAGGGAGAGTACTAACCATGCCCTCTTGCAATATTTCATTACCCTCATACATGTTTCCCATCATAATAGTACTATTAAACTTCTCACGTAATCCCTTTTGAGAAGCCCCTTCTAAACTAGAAACACTCTTAACAAGGTTCTCCTTAGTTACCTCTATTTCTTCCCTATTAACACTCATTTCCTCAATCACAACATCAGCTTTTTTAACTGCTCCATTTGAATCTAAGAAACTACGTTCTATACTCACGATCTCTCGTCCTTCAAAAAGCATCTTTAATACTTTTTCTTCAGTTACAACAGCAATCGCATTAGCTTCTACATCCTGAGCCTCACATAAAGTTATAAAATCATCAACATCATTCTTATCTAATACAACCGCCATACGCTCTTGAGACTCACTTAATGCAATCTCGCCACCATGCATGGAATATTTAGTTGATACTTTATCAAGATCAATGATCAAGCCATCCGCTAACTCCCCAACAGCAACTGAAACTCCACCAGCACCAAAGTCATTACAACGCTTAATCATTCGCAGTACTTCAGGGTCTCTAAACAATCTAACAATCTTATGCTCCATGATTGGATCACCCTTTTGAACCTCAGCACCAGCACTTAATAAAGAAGCCTTAGTCTGGGTCTTAGATGAACCCACAGCAGCTCCTAATCCATCGCGACCCGTTTTACCACCAATCAACAAGATAACATCCCCAGCAACTGGTTTAGTCTTTTGGATATAATCTTGCTTAACTGCGGCAACTAAAGCCCCCAACTCAAAACGCTTCGCTTCAAACCCATCGTGATAAAATTCTTTCGCATAACCAGACTTAATCCCAATTTGATTTGAGTAGTCAGAAAAACCCTCACTGGCTTCTTGAGATATGCGACGTGACATTAACTTCCCCTCACGCGTATCTTCTAAAGAAGTCAAGGGACTCTTAGTACCACTTATTCTCATTCCTTGATAAACCATGCCACGTCCAGATAATGGATCTCTTACACAACCACCAAAACAAGTAGAGGCTCCACCATATGGTTCAATCTCAGTAGGGTGATTATGCGTTTCATTCTTAAATAACAACTGCCAAGGTTC
>CAZEQW010000014.1:0-8588 GCA_964514505.1 uncultured Erysipelothrix sp.
GTGGAAGTGATCCATCAGAGATTGAAATATTTGAAAAAGATGCTGCCTTTTATGCGACTAAATTACTAAATTACGCACTACCAACTGATAAAGGAAATGCCTATTTATTAGTAGAGATTGATGGTGATGATAAGGAAGCCTTAAATATTCGTTTGAATACATTATTAGAGAGTGTATCGAGTTTGTCTTTAGAAAATATTCCACTTCTTGATAGAGAAGAAGCACTTAAAGTAAAGAAAATTAGAGATAATATTCTAATTGGATTAATGGAGTATACTCAATATGAGATGCTAGATGAAGTAGTGCCAATTGATAAGTTTGCGACACTTGTTGCTTATACTAAAGAACTTGAAAAGAAACATGAGTTATCAGTACTTAACTTTGGACATGCTGGTGATGGTAATGTTCATACCGTATTGATGAAAAATGAGTTAGATGATAAGACATGGCAGACTCGTAGAAAAGCACTACTTGATGATTTATATACTAAAGTAAGTGAATTAGGTGGCTTACCATCAGCGGAGCATGGTATTGGTATCGTGAAGAAAGAGTATCTTGAAAAGATGCTACCTGCTACTAATATTAATTATATGCGTAAAATAAAAGCTGTCTTTGATCCAAAGAATCGTTTAAATCCTAATAAAGTGATATAGATTACTATAAAACCCTAGATATTTTATCTGGGGTTTTATTATGTAATATCAAAACTGCTCTTAAAAACGTTTATAAAATGTGAAAGCTAGTCACATTCTTATGTGAAATTTTCGATTTATTTTTTTTATTATTTTAATATGCTATCGTATAGGCAAAGATAAGGTTTCTTTAGAAAGTTAAGTAAGTATCTAGCCTTTAAAATCAATAAAATATATCAGTATGCATGTCTGAATCGTAGTCTATCATTTATAAAACATAAGGTAGCATAGTATAATTTATAATCTAAAAAAGAGGAAAACTATGAAAAAATATGATCAAATAATGTTAGGTAGTTTATATGGGATAATGGGGATTGTCGTTTTAATGTTGTTGACGTATGTAAGTGTAAATGTTGGAGTATATCAAGATACCTTTTATGAGTTATCTACGAACTCCAGAGTGTTTATGAAAGAGACTAAAGAGAGGGTTATGTTTGAGGATATAATCAATGAAGAAGACGTGGTAGTAATTGGAGTTACGGAGTATATTGTTGGCTTGTATGATCCTATCTTTAGATATGAATCGGAGAATAATTTTAAAATGCCTGGACATACGCGTTACTTTTCTAAGGCAGACTATAATGAAGGGATCGCATCGGGGTTTGTTGTGGTTAATAATTCGCATAACGCGCTTGATACATGTAAAAATATCGGGAATCCATTTATCGAAGATGTCATGTTTTGCATCGGTTCAGATAGTGTTTTTGGTAAGCACAGGGCTGTTGCTAATCTAGCTTCTCTTGATGATATTGGAAAGAAAATATATATTGATGCTGATAATGTTGCTAATATGGAACCTGTTATTGACCGATTATTGAGTAAGGGGTTTGTTGAGGTTGGACTTACTAAGAAACCAGATCTTATTTCATCTATTTTTAGTGGTGATAGATCCGAGGTTTCAACATACTTCTCACTGTCTTTCTTTCTTTATGGGATAGTATTTATCGCTAGTTTCTGGACTTTTAATAATAATATAAGAAGGTTTAGGATTCATTTTATGAACGGAGGATCTTATACTTCAGTTTTACTGAACTGTATGAATAAATTATGGGTGTTTATTATAGGGGGAGAAGTTATGATCCTATTGGCTTCGATCTATTTAAGAATGATCGGATTATTTAAGGGTAGCATAGTATCAGTATTACTTTTGAGCGTGGTTCATTTAGTCATCATTATTGTAATTACTTTGCTTAATTATAGTTTAATTTACCATAAAGTAGCGAGTAGTCAAAGGGGATTTGAACTATGATATACGGAATTAAGTATGGATTACGTGATATAAAAAAGTATAAGTATTTCTTTATAAGTTCAATATTTATGTTGGTTATAATGAATCTTGTGATAACTCTAGCATTACATACGGGCGCTTTTAATTTGGAGGAACAGCCTCTTAATGAGAATATCAAGAGTATAGAAGTTGTATATACATCCTATGATTTGTCATATGATATTGATATTGTAAATAATCTGGTGGGATTATATCAGAGAGATGCGGTTGGATTATTATATTCTGATAGTTTAAGTGATGGATATAATAAGCCAGTTTATTTAGTTTTGGGTGATATATCGTTACTTGATACATCTATTAGTGGATCAGGTTCCATTACTGTTTTTGAAACAGGATCTAAAGATTATCAGACGATTGAACTTATGGGTGTAGATTACGATGTAGTACATGGCATAAATGAAGGTCAATATTTTCAAGAAGATGCTCTGTATATAAGTTATAGAGAGGAAGCTTTGGAAGGAGTTTTAAATGATATAGCTAGTGATAATCAATTAGTTTTATATGAAGTGATAGAGTCTAGTTTAGTTTCTCGCTCAAATTCGACTGCATTTACATCTGGTTTAAATGCATTATTGCCAGGTATTAGTGCTAAAGTGTTTAGCGATAGATATGCCTTGGAATTTAGTGGATCTATGTTTCTTTTTGGTTACTTAATCCCCTTAATTGGATTGTTTTTAATGGCTGTTTCATTTGCGTTCATACTTGTATTTAACGGAATGTTTAGAAGAATGAATCGGGAGCTTACCATTCATTTAAGTCATGGCGCTAATATTGTTGATTTAGTCATTCGATTTATGGTGTTCTACTTAGTTCTGTTTGTGGTGTCGTTAGTAGTAAATAATTTTACGGGTACTATTAGTCGTGATTTTTACGGGTTTTATCTGTTGTTCTATGTTGTTTTATTAGGTGTTATAGGATGTTATATCACAGTTAAACTTAAACGGGAAAATCTATTAGATAATATTAGAGGAGAAAAGTTATGATTATTGAGTTAAAGAACTTAAGTAGGTCGTTTGCAAGTGATGGGTATCGAATTGAAGCTCTGAGTAATATTAATCTAACAATAAAGCCAGGAGATCAAGTTATGATAGTGGGGCCTTCTGGTTCTGGTAAATCTACCTTAATGAATGTGATTGGTTTATTAGATAAGGGTTATACTGGTGAGTATTCTCTTGGTGGTTCCGATATGAAGTCGATGCACTCAAAAGAGGAGAGTTTGATTAGAAATAAAACGTTTGCGTATATATTTCAGGAGTATGCACTACTGGAGGATGAAAGTATTTATGAGAATGTTAAGATTCCTTTGATATATTCGAAAGTACCTAAGTCAGACTATGGTGTTAAAATCGATAGTATCTTAGGTAAAGTTGGTTTATTGGATATTAAGATGAAGCGGGTTAAGTTTTTATCAGGAGGTGAGCGACAAAGGGTAGCTATTGCTAGGGCTTTGGTTAATAATCCAGCTATAATTATTGCTGATGAACCTACAGGTTCATTGGATGAAGTGAATCGAAATATTATTTTGGATATTATTTATGATTATTTGGATGAGACTAAGATCTTATTGTTTGTTACGCATGATTTTGATAATAATCGTCGTGGTAATCAAAGGGTAATGCGAATAGTGGATGGTAGTATAGTGGAGTTAGATTAAAGTAAAACAGAAGACTAAGTTTGGACTTAATCTTCTGTTTTTTTGTAACTTAAATATATATCATAAACTTCATCGAGTGAATATTTTTTAGATGAACTTACTAGTTTTAATTCATCTTCATCATATCTAGGTAGAATATGAACGTGATAATGAAATACTGTTTGTCCAGCAATTGGGTTGGCATTGGTCATAATGTTGACACCTTTTGCTCCGTATACTTTCATTAGTTTAAGGGCTAAATCTCTTGCGATGGTATTAACATACGCTATTACCTCATTTGAAGCGGTTAGTACGCTTTCTGTGTGTTCTTTTGGTATAACTAGAGTATGTCCTTTTGTGTCTTGTGCTAGGTCTAGGAAGGCGAGTACCTTGTCGTCTTCATAGATGATCTTAGCAGGTATTTCTCTGTTTATTATTTTTGTGAATAGTGTTGGCATAGTTAATCTCCTTTTAAAGTATTATAGCATAATAAAAACGAGCATAATGCTCGTTCTTATCTTTTATTTTAAATAACCAGGGTAGTTTTCACGAATGCGATCAGCTAAATCTTGGTCATATACTTTGAACTTGTTATTAACAAATAACTTAGCTATATACTCATTAACTAGCTTTTCATTAAGCATAAGTTCTTTAATTGCTTTGTCTTTAATTGCGTCAGCATCTAAGTTAACAACTTCAACTATATAAGTTTCTGTCTTAGCTGAATTATCAATTGCTTCAAGGATTATACCTGTTTCAGTAGCATTTAATAATCTATTTAATGGTAATGTGTCTAGCTTTGATAGATCGGATACGATAGTTAACTCACCTTTAAGACCAGCGGTTTTAATATCTAACTCTTTAGCAATATCTTCAAGTGACATACCTGCTTTAGCAAGTTCTAAAGCTTTTGTGCTTTGGTCTTTTTTAACTTGAATTACTCTTGCTTCACGAGGACGTAAGTCTTTTAATGACTCATAGTCTTCGCTCATAATGTTTTTAACCGCAAACTCTAAGCGAACTAAGTCCTTAACGATTTCATCAACATAATCTTGTTCATTATCATAACCATTCGTTTTTAGGAATAACTCGAAGTTCTCTCCCATATATTTTTTAGTTTCAGCTAACTTATTAGCAACTTCTTTATTGAAAGCTTCATCTTCTTCTACAATTGAAGTTAATAGAATTTTCTGAGCTTCTGCTCTTACAAGTTGGAAACCAACATCACTATTAACTACAGTATCAAAGATATCTTTCTCCGTTACAACTCTGTCTTTGATCTTAAATAGAGGATCATTTGATGGGGCTTTTACTTTAGGAGCAGAACAGCCTACTAAGGTAAGTGCCACTAATAATACTATTAATTTTTTCATTTTTTATCCTCCGTTAAGCCAAGGATTTCTTTAAGGCGATCTTCAACGCCATCTTTTAAGAATTCAATACCTAAATCTTCTGCTTGTTTCCACATAATACCACTTATCTCATCTGAGTGTTCTGTAGTCATATCTTGGAAAAACTCAGAATCATTCAGTAATTTCTTGAAGTCTGTCTCATCAACTAAGATTAGGTGTTGACCGTATTCAGTAGTTACCCACTCACTGGTTTCACCTTTTTTTAGATTAAGAGCTGCTTCTTTGAACTCTTTAACAAAGTTAGTATCTTTATCCATTACACCAACACTACCACCTTGTTGTTTAGAACTGTCATCTGAGTAAAGAGATGCTACATCTGCAAAGTTTTTATTCTCAGCTAATGCTTCATCAACCTTTTTAATTTTCTCTTTTTCCTCATCCGTTGGTTTCTTTGGGTCAGCCATCTTAATTAAAATATGACTAACTTGACGTGGTTTACTCTCTTCAACATATTTTTTGAATAAACGATCGTAGTTGTCCATGAAATAGTTTGTGACCATTTCTTGGTACTTAAGTAAGTTTTCATAGTATTCAGTTAAACTATCAACACCTTCATAACCAAGGGCGATTAACTGGGCATTGAGTTGATCAACACCTGCTTGTCCACCTGTTTGCTTAGTGTAGGTTAATTGATTTTGAGCACGTAACTTAGCATCTGATTTTATATCATCAGAAGTTTCCATATTCCGTAATAACTCTCTTTCAAATATTTGGTATAGTGCTGAATCACCAGCTTGCTTATCAGCAGCTTCTTGGTAATCCTGGGCAAAATAGTTCTCTCCAGCGATTGAAAACACTACTTGCTTTCCATCTACTGTTTTACTCTTAACATTATTTTTGGTTTGTTCTTTAGCATAGAATCCTGTTGCAAAAATTAGGATAACCGCAACGATCGCTACGAACCAATTCTTTTTAATTTGCTCGAGCATATTTTCCTCCTCTTTTGTTAAAGTCCACTTCATTATAATTTATTTAAACTATCAATGCAATAAGACACACAAGATAACGCAATTAAAGAGTCACTATGTTATAATATACTGTGATAAACAAAGGAGATTAGTATGGCACAATTAGTGATTAGTGATTTACACGTTTCTATAGATGATAAGGAAATTCTAAAGGGAGTTTCTTTGGTAATAAATGATAATGAGATTCATGCAATAATGGGTCCAAATGGCAATGGGAAGTCAACACTTTTATCGACGATAATGGGACATCCTCGTTTTAGTGTAACAAAAGGTTCTATTACATTAGATGGTGAAGATGTATTGGAAATGGAAGTAGATGAGAGAAGTAAAGCCGGTTTGTTTTTGGGAATGCAATATCCTCAGGAAGTTCCAGGGGTTACCAATGCTGAGTTTCTTAAGTCAGCTTTAAATGCAAGACGTGATACACCTGTTGGATTATATGAGTTTGTTTCTACCTTAGAGAGCAATATTGAAACACTTCGAATGAAACCAGATTTAGCTCATCGTTATTTAAATGAAGGCTTTAGTGGTGGAGAAAAGAAACGAAATGAAATCTTACAGTTGTTGATGTTAGAACCAACATTTGCGATGTTAGATGAGATTGACTCAGGATTAGATATTGATGCTTTAGGTATTGTTGCCAATGTGTTGAAGAAGATTCAAGATGAACGCAAGATGGGACTTATGATTGTGTCTCACTATGAGCGTTTCTTTGAGTTCATTAGACCAACGCATACTCATATTATGATGGATGGAAAGATTGTTTTAAGTTCCGATGAGACTTTAGTTACGAAGATTGATCAAGAGGGATACGATTGGATTGATGCTACATTAGCAACTGAAGAGACTAAAGAGCGCCCTGTTAGTTTAATGGGAGAGAGTATTCGAAAAGTTGTAGGTGAAAAGTAGTGAAGCGCACTTTTGAGTCAGGTTTACACAAAGTTGATATAGTAGCCAGTGATAATAACGTAGATTTAGAGTTTGAGAGTCTTAGTCATGGGACAATCATTCTCTATGTAAGTGGAAATGGTAAATTGGACATTACGTTAACGTTTAAAGAAGGCGGTCGATGGACTTATTTGTGGGTTAATAAGAGCGATGAATCGCTTAATGTTAATGAGACCTATATTATGGAGTCTAATGTTGATTTGAAATCAAACTATGCTGAGTTGAGTCATGGTAATCATACCAAGTTACTTAATGCTCGTATGGTGGGAAGTAATTCATCGCTCCACATGAAAGGGGCTATTATTGCCTTTAATCGTTTGGTGTGGGATGTTCAAGCTCATCATGAAGCGAAGCGTACGTTTGCGAATATGGATAACCATGCCATCGTTCTTGAAGATGGCTATATAAACATGGAAGTGACGGGTCAAATTGATAATGGTTATAGTGGTAGTGAAACACATCAAATGACAAGAATCATGAACTTAGGTGAAAGTGTTAATGCAGTTGTTTTTCCTAAGTTATTGATTAGAGAGAATGATGTAGCCGCATCACATGCTGCTACTGTGGGTCAAATTGATGAAGAACACATTTATTATTTAATGGCACGTGGAATAAGTAGATTAGAATCTGTAAAAATATTAACGAAAGGGTATCTAATGCCAATCTTAGTTGATATTGAAGATGAAGATGTAAAGAAAGAGTTGTTAGAAGAGATTGAAATGAAGGTAGATACACAATGGAATGGATAATAAAGAAGGACTTTCCAATATATAAAACCTATCCTGATTTGATTTATTTTGATAGTGCAGCAACAACCTTAAAACCACAAATAGTGGTTGATGCTGTAATGCATTATTATACCCATATTGGAGCAAATGTTCAGCGTGGTGATTACAAGCTATCTATTGAAGCTACGCAGTCTTATAATAGTGTGCGAACTAAAGTAGCGAAGTTTATTAATGGAGAAGAAAGCGGTGTAGTGTTTACATCTGGTGCCAGCGAGTCATTGAATCTAATTGCACTTAGCTTAGGGGAGTATTTATTAAAAGAGGATGATGTAGTTTTATTAAATGAAGCGGAACATGCCTCTAATGTATTACCCTGGTTTAATATTGCAAAGAAAAAGGGTGCACATATTGAGTTTATTCCTTTTGATAAAGAAGGTAATTTAACACTTGAAGGCATTCGTTCATCATTACATGATAGGGTGAAAATAGTTTCTATTGCTCATGTTTCGAATGTGTTGGGTAAAGTTAATGATATTAAAGCCATTAGTGATCTTGTTCATGAGAATGGATCGTGCTTAGTAGTAGATGGAGCTCAAGCGGTTGGTCATAGTGTTGTAGATGTAAAAGCAATGGATGTTGATTTCTATGCTTTTTCTGCTCATAAGATGATGGGGCCTAGTGGTGTTGGTATTATGTATGGTAAACCAGAGTTATTAAGTAATTTGAATCCTATCTATATGGGTGGTGGTAGCAATGCTCGCTTTAATGTATGTGGTGATATTGAGTTAAAGGATATACCGTATCGATTTGAGTCGGGTACACCAAATATTGAAGGTGTTTTAGGATTTGGTGCTGCCATTGATTATATTGATTCAGTCGGATTAGATGTAATAAGCGAACATGAGAAGCATCTTCATAA
>CAZEQW010000014.1:8688-19176 GCA_964514505.1 uncultured Erysipelothrix sp.
CTTGAGAAAACAATAGATACATATTTATAGGAGGTCATTATGAGTATGTTTGATAATCCGCAGTTTGCGCGGCAAGTTATAATGGATCATTATGAGCATCCTAGAAATAAGAGAATTGAAGAGAACTATGTTTCAAAACATATGTCGAGTGATTCTTGTATTGATGATTTTACAATCTATATGGATGTTGAGAATGATATTGTGGTTGATGTTAGTTTTGATGGACATGGATGTACAATCTCAACTGCATCCACTTCGATGATGACTGAGTTACTAAAGGGAGTGAGCGTTGATGAAGCACGCTTAATCTCTTTAGAATACATGAAAATGATTAATTTAGAGGACTATGATTCTGATGTGTTAAAAGAATCAGTAGTTTTCAAGAATGTTGGTAGAAGTGCTAATCGTGTTATATGTGCAACAATTGGTTGGCGTGGTGCTAACTTTATTATAAATAATAGGGAGGTTCTTGATGGACAAGAAGATTAGTGATTTAGAACGTCTTCCAGATGTGGACTATGGATATGGATTCCAGGATGAAATAAAGCCTGTTATTAAGTTTGATAAAGGATTGACTGAAGAAGTTGTGCGTCAAATTTCAGCTTTAAAGGAAGAACCTGAGTGGATGCTAGAGAAGAGATTGGAAGCGTATCATTTTTTCAAGGATGCTCCAATGCCATCTTTTGGTCCTGATTTAAGTGATGTTGATTTTGAGAGTTATACTTATTACCTAAGGGCATCTGAGCGCATGGAAACTAGTTGGGATGATGTCCCAGAAGCAATTCGTAATACATTTGATAGACTGGGTATCCCAGAGGCTGAAGCTAAGTTTCTATCTGGTGTAGCTACGCAATATGATTCAGAGATGGTATATCATAATATGATTCAAGAAGCCAAGGATAAAGGTGTGGTATTTTTAGATATGGATACAGGTTTAAAAGAGTATCCAGATCTCGTTAAGAAATATTTTACAACACTTGTTCCTCATGATGATAATAAGTTTGCGGCTCTTAATACAGCGGTGTGGTCGGGGGGCACTTTTATTTATGTACCCAAACATACGAAATTAGATAAACCACTTCAATCTTATTTTAGAATTAATGAAGAAAGTATGGGTCAGTTTGAACGTACTTTAATTATAGTTGATGAAGGTGCGGATGTTCATTATGTTGAAGGATGTACGGCACCAATCTATTCAAAGAACTCAATGCATGCAGCGGTAGTTGAAATATTTGTGCATGAGAATGCTAAGTGTCGTTATACTACGATTCAAAACTGGAGTGCAAATGTCTATAACTTAGTTACAAAGCGCTCAGTTGTAGATGCAGGAGGCATGATGGAGTGGATTGATGGAAACATTGGGGCTTATAAGACCATGAAGTATCCTTCTTGCGTCCTAAGAGGTGAGGGTGCTAAAGGCATTACAATTTCAATAGCAGTGGCTGGTAAGGGTCAGATTCAAGACACAGGTGCTAAGATGATTCATTTAGCGCCTAATACTCAAAGTACAATCGTTTCGAAGTCTGTATCTAGAAACGGTGGAGAAGTTAACTATAATGGTATTGTTAGACATGGTAAGAATGCAAAATATGCTAAGACTAAAGTTGAGTGTGATACTTTGGTATTGGATGAGTTTTCTAAAAGTGATACTATGCCCGTTAATATAGTAAGTAATAAGTACTCGGTAGTTGAGCATGAGGCGGCTGTATCTAAAATTTCTGAAGATGAGTTGTTTTACTTAATGAGTCGTGGGTTATCAGAGGAAGAAGCTGCAGAGACTATTATATTAGGTTTCCTAGAACCATTCACCAGAGAGTTACCAATGGAATATGCTGTTGAGTTGAATCAGTTGATGAAGCTTGAAATGGAAGGCTCAGTTGGATAAAACTAGCATACGGCAATTATTTAGTGAGAAACGCGGTGCGATATCGTCGTATGATAAGAACTTAATGGATGAAGTAATTTATGAGAAAGCAATGCGCTTAGCTGATAAGTATCACGTTTTCGCAATCTTTCATTCCTTCAGAAGTGAAGTAGATACGCACCGATTGATTGAATCTTTATTACTAATGGGTAAAGTGGTAGCTTGTCCCATCATAGATAAGGGTAATATGCATTTTATTGAAATAAAGAACTTAGATGATTTAAAACTAGGGCACTTTGGGGTAATGGAACCCAAATCAGGAGACTATATGGATCCAAAAGCCTTTGATTGTATTTTTATACCAATGTTAGCTTATAACGATGATTACTATCGTGTAGGTTATGGTAAAGGGTATTATGATCGCTTTTTAAGACAGTCTACTGGATTAAAGGTTGGACTGGCTTATAGTATTCAGTATACGGATATTAAATTTCAAGATGATAATGATATACCATTTGATATATTGATTACAGAGAAAGGGTAGTGTATGAAACGTAAAGTTATTGGATTTGGTGTTTTAGTATTCTTTACATTTTTTGCGAATGCGATGATAAACACACAGGGTGTTCCTTTCTTGATTGAAGTAGGATATACATCTTCACAACGCGGAAATATCATGGCCTTTTATGCTTTAATAGCAATGGTTGGCCAGTTTGTGGTGGGTTACTTATGTGATCGTCATAAAACTATAAAGCGCTATTTTATATTAATGGCAATCTTCTTTGCAGGCTTTATTTTAATGACCTTTACTTTGCAAGATAACAATTATCTGGTTCATTTTCTTTTAATGGGTAATACACTTGCATTGTCTCGTGTGGTAGTTAATTTGATGGAAACATGGATCATTGAAGTAGATGGTATGTACCCTTACTTTGGTAGTATTCGAAGCTTGGGTTCACTAGGTTGGGCTTTCTCATCATTACTTGCTGGTTTTATTATTATGAGGTTTGGTTATAACTGGTTGGCCTATGTGGCGGCTGGATTAAATATGTTTGTTGTGTTTGCATCTTTCTTCTTTGAGGATGCCAATAAGCAGAGTACGACAAAAATTACCGTACAAGATACGCTTATTCTTTTTAAAAACTCTAGATTTGTACTGTTATTGGTTACATACTTATTAATCTTTGTAGTATACAGTGCTGATTCAATTGCGGTTACGGATTTGATTATGAGCGTTGGTGGAACTGAAGGAGATGTTGGTTTAAAGTGGTTTGTTCAAGCGTTAAGTGAGCTGCCATTTATGATCATGGGTACATATATTCTCACGCGGTTTAGTGCTAAGTGGATGCTAACAGTGGGGAGTTTGTTTCTTGGTCTAAGGTTTATTCTATATGGCTTGTTTCCAACTACGACTATGATTATTGCTTTATCACTAATGCAAATGCTCTCATTCCCGTTTACTCTTATTTCACAAAAGGAGCTAGTGTTGTCAGAAAGTCCTAAAGAGTTAAGAACGACAGCGCAAATGGTATTTATATCTGTTACATCTGGGTTATCGGCTGTTTTATCTCCATTAATTACAGGTTACTTAGGAGATGTCTTTGAACTTAGGTATATAGTAATGGGTTTGGGGTTATTTATGATTGTACCTTTACTGATGGGATTTTTGTATAAACCTTCTAAGAATTAAAGGTCACACAATTTGCCATTATCCTATCATTTTATTAACACAAATTTATTTTATAATAAGTACGTAGACAAGATAATAGTCTACTGAGACAAAATCCAGCAATTGTTTCATATTCTTTTCCTTTATTTATATATTCAAAAAAATGGCCTTAGGGCCTTTTTTTGTGAGTTTATTAGTTAACTTTGTATAAGTTCGTATTAAAATACACAAGGTTTTATGATAAAATGAATATGGAAAGAGGGAGATTATGAATATTGTTCCTTTGAAGTCAGAAACAATCGCGAAACTTCGAGAGAAGCGCGTTAAAATTATACAAGATATGGTTGAGGACCAAGGTGGAGTTTTTCTAGTCCTTGGGGGTTCCTTTGCGGGTGAAGATAGACAAGTTGGTGCAGCATCATATGCCATCATTACTATTTTCTTTGAACTTTGGGAACGCTATACCTTTAACTCGTGGTCCTATACATTTGATGATGGTGGTTTAATGTTTTATATTCGTATGTCAGAGGATGCAGAAGCCTTGATGAATACGATGATTCATTATGAAGACTATCATCCACTTGGTTTTGCTATTCAATCGTATGTTTACGATGAGAATGGTGAAGTAAGTAGAAAGTCATTAGGACAACCCGATCGTCTTGATTTTTATTATAAAAAAGCAGTGTTGGATCTTTTAAATGAAGTAAAGCTTGATCCAAAGTATCGGGACGCTTATGTTAATAAAGTTGAAGAGCAAATTATTAAAACAGATAAGCAAACTGTTTTAAGTAATATTGCAACTTATGGATATGTTTGTGCATTTACTAAGGAGTATGGTTTTGGTATGTATGCACCAAATCATCGTGGATCTAATCCTCGTATGAACTTTGAACGATTCATATATTTCTTAAGAACTTATAAGCAAGAGTCAAAACGAATCTTAAGTGTCAATCCTACGAATATTAAAGATATTGAAAACTTTCAATTGCAAGTCGAGAATAAAATCCAGTTAGCTGTATTGAATGATAATCCATATTATTATCCAATCTATATGACTAGTTTAGTTTTATTTGGATTTATTAATTCAAGTGGGTATACAGATATATCTCCACAAATTAAGAAGTTAGCGGATGCATTTTATCCTACAGTTCAAGAAACCGATGAAGCAGATCGATATGACATTTCTCGTACCGGTATGAAAGAGGTATTTGCCTACTATGTTCCATACCTGCAAAAAAATAGATCTACCATATCAACTCTTTTATATATTATGAGTCGTTATGACGATGTTTCAGTTTTACTACATAGTGGTAAACAGAATTTAAATAAGATTCAGTTTTTAGCTAAGAATCTTATTCACAAAGAAGATAAGTGGCAAGAACTTGATCAATTTAGTGTGTCAAATGGAATTTATCCCCATGATGCAACGGTGTTACTAACAATCAGTTGCATGTTGGACGTTATTCAAAAGAATTATATTAAAATTAAAATATTATTGGATTCAAATGGTTAGAAAAGGTGCAAAATGAATTTTTTAGATGAATTAGTGTGGCGTGATTTAGTTAAGGATGTAACGAATGTTGAAGGATTAAAAGAGCGTTTAAAGACGCCTATTTCTTTGTATTGTGGATTTGACCCAACGGCAGATTCTTTACATATTGGTCATCTTCAGCAGTTAGTATTGCTCAAGCGTTACCAAAGAGAAGGACACCATCCCATTGCTTTACTGGGTGGTGCAACGGGTATGATTGGTGATCCGCGTCCTACAACTGAACGCCAATTGCTTGATGATGAAGCTCTAGAACATAACGTATTAAGTATTGGTAATCAGATTCGTAAAATATTAGAGTCAGATGATAATCCAGTTCAAGTTTTAAATAATGCAGATTGGTTAAAGGAACTGACTACGTTAGACTTCCTAAGAGATTACGGTAAGTATTTCTCTGTAAGTAGTATGCTTGCGAAAGATACAGTAGCGAAGAGACTAGAAACGGGTATCTCGTTTACTGAGTTTTCTTATACAATTCTCCAGGCCATTGATTTTAATTATTTACATAAAAATCATAATGTAGATCTTCAAATTGGAGGATCAGATCAGTGGGGTAATTTAGTTAGTGGTACGGAGTTAATTCGTCGTATGCAAACATCTGATCGTGAAGTATTTGGTGTAACATCACCTCTTATCACGAAATCGGATGGATCTAAGTTTGGTAAGAGTGAAGGGGCGAATGTTTGGTTAGATGCTAAGTTAACATCTCCTTATGAGCTATACCAATTCTTTATTAACACAAGTGATGCGGATGTTATGAACTTTATTAAGCGTCTTTCACTGAAATCAGTGGATGAGATTAATGCTATTGAGAAAGAATTTTTAGAAGCGCCTCATAATCGTCACGCACAAAAAGAGTTGGCAGCTGAGGTTGTTGAATTAGTTCATGGTAAAGATGGACTTAATACCGCACTTAAATTAACTGATGCATTCTTCTCTGGTAATATTAAAGATTTATCTGTGAAACAAATTCAAGAGTTATACAAAAATAGTAAGGCTTATGATATTAGTCAAGATATTAATATCGTTGATTTATTAGTAGATGCTAAGTTCTTACCAAGTAAGCGTGAGGCGCGTCAAATGATCACTAATAATGCTATTAGTGTAAATGGCGAGCGCATAAATGATGTTGATTTCATCGTTAGCAAAGATAACGCTATTGAGAATCAAATTACAGTAATTAAACGTGGAAAACGCCATTACCATGTAGTTAACCACAAGGGGTAGTGTATGAAAAAAATCGTATTAGTAATTTTAGCACTTCTATTGGTGGGTTGTAATTCCAAGAAGAAGGAAATGGATGAAAGCATGAAGCATTATGAAGCATCATGGAAAGCAGTGCTTAATGAAAGTAAGTTTAAAAGTTCATCTCGTTTCTTTGATATAAAAACTGAGATGTATAAAGATGAAGTAGGTTATTCTTACTATATAGAGATTAATAATCCAAAGATTGCCATGTATGGTATTGAAGTTATGGTGGTAGAAAACAAGGAAGCTTTTAATGCTGAAGAAAAAATGCTGCCTAGTCTTGGCATTTTCGATAACCCGATTAATCTTGTACCGTTTCAAGTCGATAAGGATAAAGGTTTTTTAGAAGGTATTCTATTGGGACGTGAGGAACTTGAAACTCCATCTGTGACGCTTCAATTAATGATTACATGGACGAATAATACTTCGCTAGAAAGTTATAAAGAACTAATAGAGTTGGAAATCGAGTATATTGAGTCTGATGTTGAGGATACACCTGAAGTAGAAGAGACTCCTTAGTAGTATCGTATTTAGAGATTAAAAACCCGCATTATTACATAGTGCGGGTTTTATATTTTAGTTGCCAAATAGTACTGCCCAATGCAAGGATCCGTTTTTGCTTTTTGAAACTGATATAGCAACACTACTGAAGTTTGGGTTCATATTATTACTTCTATGTTCCGGTGAATTTTGAAAACCATCATGTGCTGATTTTGTAGTATTATACCCGAATGCTATATTTTCACCGTATGCTAAGTCACTAACTGTATGCCATGCAGATCCATCAGGTCTTGTGTGAGAAAACTTAACAAGCAACTCATCAGAACGTATCGCGGCTCCTTTATATAGTTTGTCTGACCAAATTAGAGGGCTAATCCCTTGTTTCATGCGATCATCATTGATCATATCAACCATAGACTTACCTAAAGCCTTGCCATTAAAGAGCGCTTCTTTAGTACCAACATGAACGACTTCGTTAATAGGTTTCTTTGTGACTTCTTCTCTAATAAGTTCATCGCTTATTTTAACACCATCTTTGTATGTAATCTTATAATAACTAGTTTTAGAACCATTTTCCCCCTTTGTTTTTACTTCTTCTTTTCCCTTATCTAAAGAGTCATCATTTTTTCTAAATGTTTTAAAAGTTATACTTTCAATCTTAGTATAAGTAGTCGAGGTATATACAGGTTCTTTCTCTGGTTTTATATCATCCGCTGGTTTCTCTTCGGTTTCAGGCTTTGTATTCTCATCTTTACTACTTTCACCTTCTACTAGTACCTCATTATTATCTAAGCTTTCATTTTCTTTTTCATTGGGTTTTTCCAGTGTTGCGCATCCTACTAGTAATAGTGATATCACTAAAATTATTAATCTATTTATACTTCTTTTCATTTTTATCACACCTTCTTACACTTTCATTCTATATGATTAATGATAATAAATATAGGTTTACTTCGTATCTTGATCCTAATTACTAGGTTAAGTTTGATTTCTATGCTAAAAGTAAGTTATATACTGAAAAGTTAATCTAGTGATCAGTTAGAATTGGTGGGTTAGTAGGTTACTTTACATAAAAAAATTTGCTTTATATTGTAGCTTTAAGAAATCTACGTATTAATATGACTTCTTTTCTATTGACTAGTGGTTACGGATTTAAGGTAATAGAAGCTTGATAGTGTGTCATGTAAATGAAGACACTTTAATCCTATTCTCTTGTATAGTGTATACTGAACTATGTGTAAAAAAAAGACAGAAATTAAATATTTCCATAAATCTCTGTCTTTTTATAGCTTAGTGATAATAGTATAGATTAGCGGTGAAAGTGCTACGGTTGCAAGTCCTGTAAGTACTAATGCAATTGAGGCATACACACCTTCAATCTCTCCCTCTTCAAGTGCCTTGGAGGTTCCCATTGCGTGAGCGCTTGATCCAAGGGCCAATCCATGGGCAGCGTCGCTTCTAATCTTCAAGATTGATCTTAGAGACTCGGAGAGAATACTTCCTAATATCCCTGTAATAATAACAACTGGTATTGTAATACTGGGTTCACCTCCAAGATTGAATGCTATCTCCTTAGCAATAGCAGTAGTGACTGACTTGGGAGTAAGTGAAGCTATTAGTGTATTATTTAAACTAAGTAACTTAGACAAAACAGCGAGCACCACGCCGTGGCTTAGCACTGCTCCAAAAATTCCTATTGTTAGAGGCTTAATATTATTTTTGATAGTATCCCTATGTTTATATAAGGGAATTGCTAATGCTACTGTTGCAGGTGTGATAAGTAAAGTTAAAATCTCTGTGTTATCTTGGTAAGCTATTAGTTGTTCTTCATTAAAGTAGAAAAGTACCATCAACATCAATGATGTCATTAAAAGAGGATTATAAAATTTATATTTAGTTCTTCTTTGAATCTCTTGATTGAAAAGATAGACTCCGACTGTAATTGTTAGATAAATAAGTTCCATTCTAAATCCTTCCATCCATGATTTTTGCGCTCACGGTATAGGTGAGAACTGTGGTTAATAGTGTCACAATAATTAGCGAGATTGCATGGATTTTTAGAATGTTTATATAATCTAAGACTCCCACTGTTAAAGGCACAAAGAAAAGTGAGAGATATTTCATTAGGGTATTTGCTCCGTTTTCAACAACTTCTAGTTTTATCAACTTCATTTCAAGTGCTCCAAACAACAGTAACATGCCTATAATACTTCCTGGAACAGGAAAGGGTAGTATACTTGATATAAAGATTCCAATTAAAGAGAAAGTAAAAATAATAAATATTTGTAACATAAATGCCTCCATAAACTTAAAGATTATACCACAAAGAGTTAACACTGTACATTGGGCATATGTATTGATAATGTTTCGGTTTCGAAATATCATATATACATTGGAGGAAATACTATGATTAAAGTAGAAGATATTAAGTTTGGCTTGAACACCTTTGGTGACTTAGCCATTGATGATAAAACAAATGAAGTGTTAAGCTATGAAGAATCCTTGCGGTTGGTTGTTGAAGAGGGTGTTTTAGCTGATAAACTTGGAGTAGATGTTTTCGCATTAGGAGAACATCATCGTAAAGAATATGCTATCTCCGCACCAGATACAGTTTTAGCAGCTCTTTCGACTGTCACAAAAGATATAACCCTGGGTACAGCAGTAACTGTACTTAGTTCAGATGATCCTGTTAGGGTATATCAACGGTTCGCAACACTTGATGCATTAAGTAATGGACGAGCTCAAGTTATGCTAGGTCGGGGTAGCTTTACGGAATCATTTCCATTATTCGGATATGATCTTAAAGACTATAATGAACTTTTTGAGGAGAAAATGGCCTTGTTTAATGAGTTACTTAAAAACGAACCCCTAACATGGAAAGGGACCCATACTCAATCTATAGATAATCTACAAGTCTATCCTAAACTTAATAAGAAACTGGATACTATGGTTGGAGTAGGGGGAACACCTGACTCAATTATTAGAGCAGCGCGATATGGTTTACCGGTAATGCTTGCTATTATTGGGGGAGAACCAACACGTTTCAAACCATATATTGATCTTTACAAAGAAGCAACAGCTCACTTTGGTACCGAAAACCAACCATTAGGAATGCACTCACATGGAATCATCGCTGAAACAGATGAGGAAGCCAAAGAGATCGCATGGAACTATATTGTTAAGGCCATGGATCAATTAGGAGTAGAGCGTGGTTGGTCGAAAATGACGCGTCAACGTTTTGAGTATGAAATTGAAAAAGGATCCTACTATGTAGGAAGTCCTGAAACAGTAGCACAAAAGATTGCCAAAGTAATTAGAGAAGTAGGGGTAAATCGTTTTGATTTAATTTATGGTATTGGTATTCAACCGGCGAAATATCGTAACCAAACAATTCGACTTTATGGTGAAGTTGTCATCCCTAGAGTAAAAGAAATCTTAAGGAATCAAGAGAATGCATAAACCTAGTATCGGTATCTTAGGAGCAGGAAAACTTGGAACTGTGTTAGCACGCCTAAGTGTAGCTGCAGGTTATAAAACATGGATTGCAGGCTCAGGATCAGTCGATAAAATTAACTTAACTGTAAAGATACTTGTGCCTGGAGCACATGTTACAGAAGCAAATGAGTTAGTAAAACAAGCCGATGTAATTATCCTTGC
>CAZEQW010000015.1:0-17437 GCA_964514505.1 uncultured Erysipelothrix sp.
TTGGATGATGAGAATAATCGCGTACGTTATCGTATCCATGATGGTTTGGGCGGGGATATTGAGCTCGCTAAAAATACGATACCAATGGGACGTATGGGCAAGGGAACTGTACATCATATTGCCTTTGAGGTAGAGGATGGAACGATAGAAGAATGGGCTGAGTTTTTAAAAGAAAAAGGATATCATCCTACTGAAGTAAAGGAAAGACACTATTTTAAGTCAATATACTTCAGAGAACCAGGTGGTATCTTAATTGAACTTGCGACAACTGGACCTGGAGTTTTGGTTGATCAAAGTATCGAAGAGTTGGGTAGTGAATTAGTTATACCAAAACACTTCATGCAGTTTGAATCAGCAATCAAAGATGAAATGATGCCAATATTCGTTAACTATGACATAAAGAAGTTTGGTGAGTATGGTTATAGAAACAGAGCGGAGTATGATCTGTTGAATGAAAAGCATGCTGTTAAAAACAAGTTAGCTAGTTATATTAAACTATCTAAAGAACGAGCGTTAAGTGAGGAAGAACTAGTTGAGTATAAGCAACTTAGACAAGATTACTTAATGTTAGGTAGAAAAGGAAGATAAAGTATGAAAGAATTACAAGGAATACACCACGTAACTGCCATAACAAGCAGTTCTCCTAAGATATATGATTTTTACACTAAAGTATTAGGAATGCGTTTGGTAAAGAAAAACGTTAATCAAGATGACTTAACAACATATCATTTATACTTTGCGGATGATCGTGGTAATGCAGGAACAGATATGACCTTCTTTGATTTTAAAGGTATTGGACCTCATCGCAAAGGTACTAATGATATATCACGTACATCGTTTAGAATACCAAATGATGAAGCCATGGATTATTGGGTGAAACGTCTTGATAAGTATGAAGTAAAGCGTGGAAATATTGTGAGTGAGTTTGGCCAAAAAGTATTATACTTTGAAGACTTTGATCAACAACAATACGCGTTAATATCCGATGAGAGTGATAAGGGAATTGCTGCTGGTGAGCCATGGAAAAAGGGACCTGTTCCAAATGAGTTTGCGATAGTTGGATTAGGACCCATTTACTTAAAAGTAAGTAATGTTGAGCTTATGGACCAAATTCTTGTTCAAGTAATGCGAATGCATAAGACAGGTCAAGAAGGTAATCTATATAGATATGAAATGGGACAAGGTGGAAATGGTGCGACAGTATTAGTTGACTACGATACAGAGTCTTTACAAGGTATGCAAGGTTATGGGGGCGTTCACCACGTGGCGTTTAGAGTCGATGACAGAGCTCACCTTGATGCGTGGATGAATCACTTTGATTCACTGGGTTTACCCAACTCAGGCTTTGTGGAGCGCTTCTACTTCAAGTCAGTGTATATCCGCATGTATCCAAATATTTTATTTGAACTTGCGACTGATGGCCCAGGATTTATTGATGATGAAGAAGATTATGAAACTCTAGGAGAGACCATTACACTACCACCTCATTTACGTGATCACAGAGAATATATTGAAGATAACTTAGAGCACTTTGACACAGTTTGGAAAGATGTAGTAGAAAAGGAATATTTGTAATGAAAAAACTCAAAAGTTTAATTGTATTATTCAAAGCACAAGCATCACTGGAACTTGCAATAAAGCAATCACTGGTAGGAACTGGTTTTAGTGTAAATGAGTTTGCGATACTAGAAGCACTCCATACTAAAAATCGTGTTACAACAGGGGAACTGATTGACTTTGTCTTAATACCAAATAGTTCAATGACCTATGTATTAGACAAACTATCGACTGCAGGCTATATAAACAGAGAGCGCGATGAAAAAGACAGACGCACGCGATACATATCATTAACTAATAAAGGTAAGAAACGCATTGAAGAAGTATATGAGATTCACTATACTAAGATGATTGATATCTTCTCCATATTAACGGAGGAAGAGGAGCACGCGATGCAAGAATCCCTTAAGAAAATTGGAAAGAAATCACAGGAGGTTTATCATGATCTACAAAACAAGTAAAGGAACTAATAAAAACATATTTGTGACGCTCCATGGTACTGGAGGAGAAGCAGACCAGTTATTTACGCTTGCTAAAGAAATAGATAGCGAAGCAACATTACTGGGAATCCAAGGGGATGTTAAAGAGAATGGTATGAATCGCTATTTTGAAAGATACCCAGATGGGAACTATAACTTTGAGAGTTTAGATAAAGAAACCGACAAATTATTTAATAAGATGCAATCTTTAATCAATGAGTTAGGGTATAGCGATTATAACTTATATATAATGGGATACTCAAATGGGGCCAATATGATAACTAACATGCTACGTAAGTATAAAGTAAATGCAAGGGGTGTGATGGTTTTTCATCCCGCTATTATGCGCATGGAAATGCCTTATCTTAAACAAGATAACCTAGCAGCCTTTATCAGTAGTGGTACTCAAGATCCTTACTTCTCTCAAGAAGCTATGGATAGCATGAATATTAGTATGAGTAATCAAGGTATAAAAGTAACTGAGTATATGCATCAGTATGGTCATCAACTAACACAAGATGAAGTAGTTAATGCAAAGACGTGGTTTGATTCAATCAATACCACGTCTTCAGTTTATCTTGACTTTAGCAGCTTAGATGCCAGGTCCAAAAAGAACCTAATCAATGGAAGCGTAGTACCTAGACCCATCGCATGGGTTAGTACCTTAAATGAAAATGGAAGTGTAAACCTCGCTCCCTTTAGTTACTTCAATATAGTGGCTCATGATATTGTAAGTATTTCATTCATACCACAAAGAAACGGTAAAGATACCCTTAGAAATATCCTTAGAACAAAAGAAGCTGTAATCAATAGTGTAAGTATAGGTGACTTAAATGATGTTACTCTAAGCTCACTTAATCATGATTACTTAGAAAGCGAAGCAGAGATTCATAATATCGAAATGATAAAGTCAACGACACTTAAAACACCAAGAGTAAAATCGGCTTTAATCAATTTAGAAACAACACTAATTAATCATATTCCCGTAATGGATGAAGAAGATAATCTCAAAGCTGACATGGTACTATTGCAAGTAGTCGGAGCAAACTTTGATAAAAGTGTAATTGATTTAGACAAAAACTATATAGATATTAATGTGCTAAATCCTGGCTCGCGATTAGCTGGCGTTAGTTATGGTAACACGTCAATAGAGGAAAGTGCTGTGAGAAAAGAAAACTAGTCATTGAACTCACCTTGTTCAATGATACACATATAAAAAAGAATACCTTGTATTTGGTTTAATGTTATTTGACAATTAAACACAAATAAGAGGTATTTTTTAATGTCTAAGAAACGCTTTATTCTTTGGAAACTAAGATAGAAGCTATTTTAGTTCTAGAAATATTCATTATCTCACTTAAATATTTCTAAGATAAACCCAACTCTTTTCTATACTCAGACAATATTTCATAAATTTTCATGTTAATGTCTACTTTGCTCATATCATAATATGCTATGAAATAACTTTTAAATATTTCTTGAATTTGATGTAGGTCAAAGAAATATAGGTTGGAGGTTGATATTATATGTACACAAAGGAGGATTACATATGAAAAAGACATTACAATTAGAAACACTTACTTGTCCTAGCTGTATGGCTAAGATCCAAGGGGCATTAAAGAAGACTGAAGGTGTGAAGAGTCATGATGTTCTATTTAATAGTTCTCGAGTAAAAGTTGAGTTTGATGAATCGGTAGTTGATATCGATGCAATTAAGAATAGTATTGAAGCGATTGGCTATAGTGTATTATCTGTTAAGTAATTTGACCTAGGTCAAAGAAGTTAAATAATTTAAGTTATAAAATGTTAATGTAAACAAGGAGGTCAATAATATGACAAAGAAAACATTGCAATTAGAAACACTTACTTGTCCTAGCTGTATGGCTAAGATCCAGGGAGCACTAAAGAAAACAGAGGGAGTTAAGAGTCATGATGTCCTATTTAATAGTTCTCGAGTAAAGGTTGAGTTTGATGAATCAGTAGTAGATATCGATACGATTAAGAATAGTATTGAGACAATTGGATATAGCGTATTGTCAGTTAAATAATAGAAGGAGAATATAGAAAATGAATAAAATAGTTAATAAGCATATGGGTACATTAAAAACATATGTACCAGTGGTAGCAAGAGTACATGGTGAATTACACCCTGAGTTTCATGATGTAAAACGTATATTTGAGGAAATATCAGAAAAGATCGAAAGTGGTACTAACTTAGACACACAGTTTAAAGAACTACGCAAGATTACAGATAACTATACTGTACCAAATGATGTATGTGAGAGTTATGAAGCGGTGTATGTTATGTTATCTGAGTTGGATAAAGAATTAGCAGTTTAAGGATCATGAGGGAAAGGAGCATGGAAGATGCAAAGAACTATAGTTAAAAATAAGAACACACTAACGTTGATTACGGGGGTAATGATTGCGATTGGATTTGCGCACTACTTTATAACAGGTACGCATTTTGTTCTTGAACCTTTACTTATTATAGCCTCTATATTAGGTGTAGCACCGATTGCTATTCAAGCGTATCAAGCCCTTAGAGTTAAAGTAATAAGTATTGATGTTTTAGTAACAATTGCCGTATTGGGTGCGTTTCTTATTAGAAACTTTGAAGAGTCAGCCATTGTTACTTTCCTATTCTTATTTGGTGGGTATCTGGAACAACGTACGTTAAACAAGACGCGAGAAGCGATTAAAGAGTTGACGGAAATGGCTCCAGAGAGTGCTTTAAAGCGAATGGAAAACGGTGAGTTTGAAGAAGTTGGTATTGATGATGTTGAGATAGGGGATGTGCTAATGGTTCGTACTGGAGCTAAGGTACCTGTTGATGGTACGGTTATATCTGGTACAGGTAATATTAATGAAGCATCCATTACAGGTGAATCAATTCCAGTCAGTAAAGAAGAAGGAACAAGTGTATTTGCAGGTACCATTATGGATAATGGAACACTGCAAATTGTAGCGGACCGCGTTGGTGAGGATACAACATTTGGTAAGATCATTGAGCTAGTAGTTGAAGCACAAGATACTAAATCAGAGGCAGAACGTTTCATCGATCGCTTCTCCCAATACTATACACCCGCTGTATTACTAATCTCATTTGTAGTGTGGCTAATAACTAGAAATATAGAACTGGCTATTACAATATTAGTTCTTGGATGTCCAGGTGCCCTTGTTATTGGAGTACCGGTATCTAATGTGGCCGGTATAGGAAATGGCGCAAGACATGGGGTATTACTAAAGGGAAGTGAAGTAATCAGTGACTTCAGTAGATTAGATACAATGATCTTTGATAAAACGGGAACACTAACTGTTGGAAATCCTTCGGTTACTGAAACCATCACATACGGAAGTAGTGATTTAGACATGGCTTATTTAGCTAGTGTTGAAAAGGAATCAGATCATCCACTGGCTAAAGCAGTATTAGAGTCAATTGGCGAAGTAGAGAACTATGATGTTACTGATACTGAGGTTATTAAAGGTGGTGGAATTATCGCTACGGTTAATAAAGCTAGGGTAGTAGTAGGTAATATCGCATTGATGGAACAAGAAAATATTGAACTTGATGAAACTATTAGAAAAGATCTACATCGTTTAGAAATAGAAGGTAACTCGCTAATCATTACTGCAGTAGATGGTGTATTGCGCATTGTGATGGGAGTTAAAGACCAAATTAGACCTGGCGTTAAGGAAACACTTCAGCAACTTAAGAAACTTAAAGTTAAGAACTTAATTGTTTTATCAGGTGACAATCAAGGTACGGTTGATGTAGTAAGTAAAGAACTTGGATTAACTGAAAGTTATGGACATATGCTACCTCATGATAAATCAGAGTTTGTTAAAGAACGTATTGAAAAAGGTGAGATTGTAGCATTTGTTGGCGATGGAGTTAATGATAGTCCTTCAATAGCTCTTGCTCATATTGGAATCGCGATGGGCTCTGGAACAGATGTAGCTATTGAAACATCCGATGTAGTTCTTATGAACTCAGATTTCAACAAACTACCTCATGCGTTAGGACTAACAAAGGCAACAGCTAGGAACATGAAGCAAAACATCTTCATTGCTTTGGGAGTGGTTGTAGTATTACTTGTTAGTGTACTCTTTAGTTCATGGATGAATATGTCAATTGGGATGTTAGTTCACGAAGGAAGTATTCTGGTAGTAATATTAAATGGGATGAGATTACTGCGTTATAATTTCAGGAAATAACAAAAGTGCAAGATTACAAGTCTTGCACTTTTCTCTTTTTTGCATTAACGTATAGATAGAAATAGGAGGGATATTATGCCAAGTTGTAATCACAATGAACCCCTTAACTGCGTTCAAACTGTAGACATTTTTAAACACCTAACCGACGAGGAACTTGAAGAGATTTATATGATTGCTCATACAAGAAACTACAAAAAGGGTGAGACTATCTATATGGCCGGCGATCATAGCGATGCTCTTTATGTAATCTATAAAGGTAAGATTCGCATATCCCGTATCAATATGAGTGGTAAAGAGCAAGTGCTGCGAGTAGTAGGACATGGAGACTTCTTGGGTGAGTTATCACTCTTTAGTGAAGTAGAGCACACTGATAATGCTGAAGTTATTGAAGATGCTACGGTATGTACGATTTCATCTAATGATTTAAAAGAAATTGTAACAAAGAATGCATCCATTGCTCTTAAGATGCTAGATGTAATGAGTCGCAGATTAGACAAAGCTGAAAACACAATTGAAAGTATTAACTTAAATAATGTAACACAACGCGTATCATCTGCGTTACTTGATTTATTGGGGGATGAAGATCGTATTGAACTTCCCATGAACAAAGGAGACCTAGCATCACAAATTGGCACTAGCCAAGAAAGCCTAAGTAGGAAACTATCAGCCTTTCAAAATGAGGGTATTATAACCATGGAAGGACAACGCGTTATTATTCTAAATGACCGCGATGCTTTAATTGATGCCACAATGTCCCAAGACTAAGATCTAGACTAACCTAGATCTTTTTTTATACCCTGTAGTTATTATTATATAATTAGGGGAATATTAAATGGTGACATATATTACTATGGGAGCGATTAAATGAAAAAAATAATACTAGTACTGCTAGTCTTTCTTGTTGGATGTACACCAAAACAAGAAGAGATACCAAATGAACCAAACGATGTAGTTGATACTCCGATTGATAAACCGATTGAAAATCCTGTTGAGAATCCAGTAGAGAAACCGGTAGAGAAACCAGTAGAGAAGCCAGTAGAGAAGCCTGAGAATAAGCCTGAGAAAAAGCCTGAGAATAAGCCTGCAAAAGATCCGAAGATTTATGTAAGTAATCCAGATAGCATTACGGTTCTAATCAACAAAGAACGCTACTTACCAAATGACTATAAGCCTAAGTTGAAAAACATTACTGGTAAGTATGCAAGTCGCGATGGAATGAAAGCAAGACCTGAAACTGTTGATGCTTTTATATTAATGGCAGATGCTCTATATGAAGAACTTGGACTTGAGATACAAGTAATGTCATCGTATCGGACTATTAAGTACCAACAAGATAATTTTGATCGTTATGCTAAAAAACATGGTATTAAAGAAGCCGAAAGATCTGTAGCCCCTGCTGGTGCATCTGAGCATAACACGGGGTTAGCTCTTGATTTACAAGCTAAAGGTGGAACGATGAATGGATTTGGTAGTACAGAGCAAAGTGAATGGGTAAAAGAAAACGCCCATAATTATGGATTCATTATTCGCTATACGGCAAAGTATGAATCAATTACGGGCTTTAAAGATGAACCATGGCATCTTCGCTATTTAGGTGTAGACATTGCAACCAAAGTTTATGAATCAAATCAACCATTAGAACTATTTAAAGATTTGCCTTAGGATGTTAAATTTCTTATCAGTATAAGGTCTAAAGCGCATTGGATTCGTAAATCCTTTGTGCTTTTTATATATATTTTTAGTGTGAGAAAACGTATTAAAAGAATGAACACCATGATATGAACCCATACCACTAGCGCCAACCCCACCAAAGGCTAAACCCTTTGAATTAATATGCATAATGACATCATTCACACTCGCTCCACCAAATGAAAATCTATTTAGAAGATCTTTCTCAAGTGATTTATCATTAGTGAAAAGATAAAAGGCTAAAGGTTTATCTTTAGACTCCATGATACTATAGGCCTCTTCAATAGAATCATATGTAATGATAGGGAGTATCGGTCCAAATATTTCCTCTTGCATGATCACGGAGTCTAAGTCAGGGTTTAAGATAAGCGTTGGTTCGATACTCAGGGCGTCGTCATTATACTTCCCCCCTGAGTGGATTGTGTTTGATTTTAATAACGACTTTAAGCGAGCATAATGAGCTTCATTAATGATCTTAGGGTAGTCCTTACGATATAGGGGATTTCCTAGGAAATCATACACGTGTTTATTAAAGGAGTCAGTAAACTCTATTAACTGTGATGAGTGTAATAAAACATAATCCGGTGATATGCAAATTTGACCGCTGTTTAGTACTTTACCAAAGGCTATTTTCTTAGCAGCATCATCTATATTTATTTTCTGTGTTAATAAACAAGGGCTTTTACCACCCAGTTCTAGAGTAACTGGGGTTAGGTGCTTGGAAGCTGCTTCCATTATAACTTTACCAACCGGCGTTGAGCCGGTGAAAAAAATATAATCAAACTTTTCCTCTAATAACTTTGTGGTGATGTCTTTATCACCTTGTACGACTTTGATATAGTTTGAATCAAAGGCTTCACTTATAATGGTTTCGATAATATTAGATGTGTTTACTGATATCTCAGATGGCTTGATGATAATGCAATTGCCTGCCGCTATTGCTCCAATGAGTGGCATAAAAGTTAGATAGATTGGATAGTTCCATGGTGAAATTATTAAAGTAATACCATAGGGATGAGGTAGTTGATACGAAGTACCCGGAAAGCCTGATATACCGGTTTGTTTTCTATTAGGTCGCATCCATCTTTTTAAGTGTTTTAAAGTGTGGGTTATTTCAGCGTAAACTAAACCTAACTCAGTCATGAACGTTTCATATTCACTTCTGTTTAGATCGTGTTGTAGAGCAATAAATATATCCTTTTCATACTTTACTAGTGTAGATTTAAGTCTCTTTAAAGCATTCACTCTAGTCTTGTAATCTAGTGTGATATTAGAATTAAAATAGGTGCGCATATTCTCAGTATAGTTCATTAATATTCACCCTTTCTTAACTTAAGTTTATAGTATGTTTTTTATGATTTCAAGTAAAGTAAAAGTATTTAAGTTTTAAGCCCTTTATTGTGGTAAAATATATTTAAATTAGGAGGAATTATGATAAGAATAATTGTGGACACCTCAACTCTATGGACAGTTGATGAGGGAAAGTCTTTAGGAATTGATGTTGTACCTTTAGCTGTTACTATCAACAATAAGACATATCGTGAGTATGAAGAGTTAAATGCGAAGGAGTTTGTGGAAATCATAAATCAAGGGCATATACCTAGTACATCTCAGCCAGCTGTAGGTGAATATATGGATTTATTTGAAAAGTATGCGGATGATGAGATTATTGTGATCTGTATAGCAGATGGGTTATCAGGGGCATACCAAACGTGTTTATCAGCAGCCAAAATGACTGGTCGCGATAATATCGAGGTTATTAACTCTAAAACCTTATGTATACCACATCGTTTAGTTGTTGAGGATGCGATTGCTATGCGTGATGAAAAAGCGACATTTAAAGAGATTGTTGATATGTGTTATGAGAAGTTTGAGACTTCAAAAAGTTTCTTATTGCCACAGGATTTTGAGTTCTTGAAACGTGGTGGTCGATTAACAAGTATGGCAGCTACCTTAAGTGGTTTACTAAGAATTCAACCTGTAGTTATGCAGTCAGAAGATGGAACGCGTATTGAGAAGTTCACCGTAGGTCGTAACTTTAGTAATGGAGTTAATAAAATACTTGAGCATTTAGAAAATCTAAATATTGGTAAAGACTTTCGCTTCTGTGTAAGTCACAATGATGTAGCAGACCAAGCAGCTTTAGTTGTAAATAGAATTAAAGAACGTTTTAACGTTGATAAAGTATTTGTTGAGGAACTATCTTGTGCATTTATAACTCAAGGTGGTCCAAAGTGTCTGGCTATTCAGATAATAAAATAGGCATCCAATGGATGCTTTTTTAATAGGAGAATAAAATGAAAAAAGTTATAGTTACTGGTTCTAATCGAGGTCTTGGTTTACAAATCGTAAAGGGTTTAAAGAACTGTCATGTTATATTGGCAGTTAGGGATGTAAATAAAGGATTAGAAGCTATTGAAGGTTTAAAAGGTAGCTTTGATGTTATGACTTTAGATGTAACAAATATTGATAGCATAAATGCGTTTGTGAGTGCTGTTATAAAGAAGTATGGTTGGGTTGATGTATTAATTAATAATGTGGGTATCTACAATAATGAGTATAGTGTTATTAACTTTCTTGGGGTTGACTATGATCATGTTTGGCTTACCAATACATTAGGACCCTATGTATTAAGTAAGAAGCTACTTGGTCATGTTAATCGGATGGTTTTTATGAATAGCGTTGCAGGACATGGTATTAAGTTAGATATGAAAACTCTATATGGTAGTAGTCCAAAGAAATCCTACTCTCAAAGTAAATACGGTTGTATCTTATTGACCCGCTACTTTATGGACTATGTAGATGTAGTAGGCGTACATCCAGGATATAGTCATACTGATATTTTTGAAGGAAGAAAGCCTGGATCAGTGCGTGATATAATTCGCTTTGGGACGCGACTACTCGCACAATCACCATCTATAGGTGCTAAGGGTGCAATAAATGGTGCTATTGGCGAATATAATGAAGGTGAGTATTTGGTCCCGAAGTATCTAAAGCAACTCTATGGTCCTCCTAAACGAGTTCTATTGAAGGATTACTATAGTGACGATGATTTTAATAAGTTCAAAATATTCCTTGAGCAAATATATTGACTTACATATACCCCAAGGGGTATTCTTGATGTATTGTTAATAAGGAGAAAAATATTATGTTTTTTAATAAAATACCAGCAGTACATTGGGATGAGATCGAAAAAGGAGCAAAGATTATCGATGTTAGAGAGACTTTTGAATATAATGAGTTTCACGCAAAAGGAACTAAAAACGTTCCATTAAGTAGTATAGAAAACTACAAAGATACAGATAAAGTTTACGTAACATGTGCAACAGGCAATAGAAGCTCTCAAGCAGTAAAATATTTACGCTCTAAAGGTGTTGATGCAATTAATATTAAAGGAGGCATGATGACTTATGTCGGCTAAGCGTATTGTAGTTGTTGGAGGGGTAGCCGGTGGAATGAGTTTTGCGACTCGCTATCGTCGTCTAAATCAACAAGATGAAATTATTGTATTAGATAAGGGACCATATGTTTCATTTGCGAACTGTGGATTACCATATTATATTTCAGGAGAGATTGAAGACAGAGGCGACCTATTGGTTGCTAAAAAGGAAATGCTACAAGCGCGTTTTCAACTAGATGTTAGAGAGAACCATGAAGTTATATCCATAAATAGTGATGAGAAGTATGTTGTTGCACTTCATAATGGAGAAGAACATAAAGTTGCATATGATACTTTAGTTCTATCACCAGGGGCTAATCCTTTCTTGTTAAATATAGAAGGTATGAATGAGCGTGATGGTATCTTTACAGTTCGTAATATACCAGACGTTGATGGTATTACTGAGTATATTGAAACTAATAATCCAAAGAGTGCAGTAGTAATAGGGGCTGGATTTATTGGATTAGAAATGGCTGAAAGTCTTAAGAACAAAGGATTGGATGTGTCCATTGTTGAGAAGGCACCACATGTATTACCACCCTTTGATGTAGAGATGGCTGCCTACGCTTCCTCAGAGTTAAAACGCAATGGTGTTCATGTATATAGTAATACGTCCATTACTAAATTTGAAGGTAATAAAGGAATTTTGGAAGATGGAACTGCGATTGATGCAGATTTAGTGATCATGTCAGTTGGAGTAATTCCAGCAACAAATCTTGCTAAGGACGCAGGCATTGAACTTGGTATGCGTGGCGGTATTATCGTCGATGAGAACTATAAAACATCTGTTGATGATATTTATGCGGTAGGTGATGCTATTATTGTTAAGCACAATATAACTAAAGAAGATGCAATGATTGCACTAGCTTCACCAGCTAACCGCCAAGGACGTCAACTCGCTGATATCTTAAGTGGACTAGGTAGTAAAAATAGAGGTTCACTAGGAACGGCGATAGTACGTATCTTTGACTTAACATTTGCGTCGACTGGACTAAATGAACGTCAACTTGAGAATAGAGATTATCATGTATTGCATTTAAATGGACGCGATCACGCAGGGTATTTCCCTGGCGCAACTCCAATTCGTTTAAAAGTAATCTTCGATAAAAATACCCATGAGATTCTAGGCGCACAGGCCTTTGGAGCAAAAGGTGTTGACAAGCGCATCGATATTATTGCAACGGCAATTAAAGCAGGAATGAATGTTATTGATCTACAAGAACTAGAGTTTACTTACGCACCTCCATATGGTTCTGCTAAGGATATTGTAAATATGGCAGGATATGTTGCTCAAAACTTAATTGAAGGTCACACTAAAACGGTTCAATGGCACGAAGTTACTAAGTTACAAGACGAAGGTGTAGTGTTTGTGGATGTTAGAAATAACTTAAAAGAAGATGCAGCTGGAATACCTGGAGCAATGCGTGTTCCATTAGATAGCTTACGTTGTAATATGCATTCCATTCCTATCGACAAGGAAATTGTTGTTTATTGTGATAGTGGTCAAACAAGCTATAATGCTGAAGTTATCTTAAGAGATGCAGGCTATAATGTTCGTAACTTTAATGGTTCTCATTTGCTTTACTCTAAGTTAGTTGAGGAAGGGGTGCTTTAATGAAATGTAGCCCAGAGATACAAAATAGACTAAAGCGTGCACAGGGTCAAATGGCCGGTGTTTTAAAGATGATGGAAGATGAGCGCAGTTGTAATGATGTAGTAACACAGCTTAGTGCTATTCGATCGAGCATCGATAAAACGATTGCTTTAATGACAACTGAGAACTTAATGAACAACATAGAGGATCGCTATGGCATCGAGATTGATGATGTAGATGAAGCAGTTCGCTTGCTCTTACGTTCAAAATAAACATACTAAAATCACTCCCGACATGATATAATAATCAAGTTAGGAGTGATTTATTTATGTTTAATCCATTGCATCCTGTCAGTAGAACACAGCGTATAATAGTAGCAAGTGTTGTTGGTCCAATTGCAGGATTACTATTAGGTTTGCTCTATGCTATGTTATATTCGATGCTGAGAATTAGAATAGAATTTTCCATTGTTTATGTATTTTTAGGAATTGGTTTAGGGAACATTATCCAACAATTTGGTAAAGGTGTTGGCAAAGAGTTTGTAATCATTGGTGCTATTAGTGGTGTAATTATGGTACTAGCAGCTGATCTCTACCCTTATATTGCCAGCTTCAATGGTGTGGGTATTCAAAGTATCCTTGGTTCAATCATAATTAACTATATAATGCGTTTTCAAGTCATGTTACGTAACTTTAGTTTATATGGTCTCTTAAATACCGTTCTTTACTATTTGTTTAGATTCTATGCAATCTATTATGCAGCAAGAAATAGTGAAGTTGGATATAATAGTCGATTATTTTAAAAAGTAAGTGGTTCCTAAGGAACCTCTTTTTTAACGATTGTTGGTTGCTGTTAATGCTGTAACAATAATACTAATAGCACCAAATATTAAACCAGCTACTGGCCAAATAATCCATGATATATGCCAAGAGTTAGATGTAAAACTTCCTACTAAGTAAATGGCTGTAACTGATATCCAATAGACACCGGCAATTGGTTCTAAAATATTACTGGCTTTTTTTCCAGCTCGATTATAATCGCCTTCTTGTAGTAGTTTCTTATAAGCTGACCACTTAAGTTGATTACTCACAAGTATATAAACTCCACATGCTACAATACCTAGGAATATTGCGACACTAAGTAACTCTTGTCCCAGCATGTCGCCTATAAATATTGAAATTACACTTAAGATACATAATATAACACCAGAAGCTAATAGTATAATATAAGTAGATTGGTATTGATTCATTTTTTGAGTCGTCATGCTTTCAACTCCGTACTCAAGTTCAAAAACTTCTTTTTCTAAATAACTATATTTCCCTAGTTTGAGTCCATTAACAATAAATAGGAAGACTGCAAGTGCTATAACTAGAAGTAGAATAATGGCACCTAGTGCCTCATTTGCTTCTGCAAGAAGTATGATTGGAATAGGAGATACGATACATAAAGAAACTCCAATCCCAATAAGTTTTCTAGTGCTCTCACTAACATCTAAGTATTCATTTGCTTCTTGCAATGAGATACGCCGCACTGATGTTTCATCATAAGTAGTAAATTCTGCTTCTTTAATCTCATCTATTAATAAGTAATCTGTACTAACCCCAAATAATTTTGCCATTAGTAGTATCTTATCTAGTTCAGGAGTGGATTGCGCTTGCTCCCATTTTGATACTGCTTGTCGTGAAACTTTCATTTTAAAAGCAAACTCTTCTTGAGACCACCCAGCATTTTTCCTGTGCAGTGTAATTTTATCAGCTAAGATCATAATCATCACCATAGTTTGGTTTAACCAAACCCTTTCTAGTAATAGAATACTAATTTCCAAGGTTGCTAACTACCAACCACCACTGGTATTTGTGTCAATTGGTGGTTGCTTTTGATTATTATATCAAATTAAGTATGTTGAATATATCTATTTATCTAACAAAAAGAAAAACACTCCTATATAAGATTGTTTTACTTTAGATAGAAAGTGCTACTAAGTATGCTATCAATAGTTCCGAAGGATCCTTTAAGTCGATGAGACTAGTTTCCCTAAATTTGTCAATACGATAGATAAGTGTATTACGATGAATATATAACTCACTTGCACTTTGAGTAATATTTCCTTGTGTTTGCCAGAGTTTTATAATTAGGTTTTTGGTTTCGTGATCCTGGGCGATGATTTTTTTAGTACACTCAAATATACTAGAATCTAATCCGTAATTTACTAAGTTATTTTCAATATAAACCTCATACAGTGTACTGTATAACTCTGTATGTTCTAGGTTTAAAAGTAAATCAATCTCTTTTTTAATTGAATCTTTTGAATCATAAACAAACCCACTATATAGAAATAATCTTATTCCAAGATCATCTTGGATTAGATCAAATGTTTCAATTGAATCCTCTAAGTTTATCTTACTGTCAAGTATAAAAACAACGTGGTTATGACTAACAAATATTTTTTCACTTGTTTGGAGGTAATCAGATAATACATCGATAATAAGTGTATTATCTACTTTGGTAATGCAATGTAAAGTAGTTATTAAAGGTATCATATTAAGTTATCTCTTTTCTTTGTGCACTTTAACTATATCATAAATATTACTTGGAAATTATAATAGAAGTAATTAAAAGGAGGCTATTATGGCTAGTATAACATTAAAAAACATACACAAACAATATGATGGTAATGATAAATATGCAGTAACTGACTTTAATCTAGAGATTGAAGATTCAGAGTTTATCGTATTTGTTGGTCCATCTGGATGTGGTAAATCAACCACCCTGAGAATGATTGCAGGTTTGGAAGATATTACTTCTGGAGAAATTTATATCGGTGATCGTTTAGTTAACGAGGTAGAACCAAAGGATAGAGATATTGCGATGGTGTTCCAAAACTATGCACTATATCCGCATATGACAGTTTATGACAATATGTCATTTGGTTTGAAACTAAGAAAGATGCCTAAAGATGAGATTGATGTTCTTGTTAAGGATGCTGCTTCAATCTTAGGCTTAACTGATTACTTAGATAGAAAACCCGCTGCACTTTCAGGGGGAGAGCGTCAACGTGTTGCATTAGGTAGAGCAATTGTTAGAAATGCACAAGTATTCTTAATGGACGAGCCTTTGAGTAACTTGGATGCTAAGTTACGTGTTGCGATGCGTGCTGAGATTGCAAAATTACACCAACGCTTAGGAACTACAACAGTATATGTTACCCATGACCAAACTGAAGCGATGACCATGGCAGATCGTATCGTAATTATGAAGGATGGATTTATCCAACAAGTAGGTACGCCAAAGGAAGTTTATAATAGACCAGACAACATGTTTGTTGCAGGGTTTATTGGATCACCAGCTATGAACTTCTTTAACGTTCGTTATGAAAATGGCTATATTACTGATGGACAAGATTTCAAGTTAAATCTACCTGGTGGTAAATGTAAGATGCTTAAGGATTTTGGATACGAAGGTAAGGATTTAATCTTTGGTATTAGACCTGAGGATATTCATAATGAACCGTTAGTATTGGAATCAAATCCTGATTTAATTGTTAAATCAAAAGTCGCTGTATCTGAACTATTGGGTGCTGAAACTATGTTGTACTCAGTTATAGGTGAACATGAGTTTATCTCTCGAGTTGGCTCACAGGACTTATATAAGCCAGGTGAAGTTGTTGAGTTATCATTTAACCTTAACAAAGCTCATTTCTTTGATAAAGATACTGAAAAAGCAATTAGATAGTAAACTAAAAACACTCTTTAAACTGTACCCTATAGAGTGGACACGAAAATAAAAGTCCATCTATAGGGTTTTTTCATGCTTATAAGTATAATAAAAGAAAGAGGTGTAAAATAATGGGAAAAAATAGATTTACAGAAGAAGAAATTAAAATGTTATCTATGAACAAATATGTTCTAAAAGTGAATAAATACCAAGTTATATTTACAGAGGAGTTTAAAGAGTTGTGTGTAAAGCAAAGTAATCAAGGAATGACACCGATGCAAATTTTTGAACAAGCAGGTATTGGCTATTATTTAATAGGCTCAACACGTGCAAAAAGTAATGTCTATCGTTTTAAAGAGCAATCTCAAAGGAAGGAAGGGTTCAATAGAATTAAAGGTTCTGGGCGCCCTAAGAGTATTGAATTTAAAAATATAGAAGAAGAACTTCACTACTATAAAGATAAGACTGAGTACTTAAAGCAAGAGAATGAATTTCTAAAAAAGTTGAAAGCGTTGGAAGCCCGATACAAATAGTTCCAACGCATGAGAAATTTAAGATTATGGAATCCATACTGAGTAAAAAAAGAAATAAACTTAATGTAAAATCAATGTGTAAAATCGCCCGTGTCAGCCGTTCTGGTTATTATAATTATCTTAAGAAAAAAGAATCATTTACTGATAAAGAATTACAAGATTGAGAGAGTACAAAAAAGATTTAGATATAAACGTTATGATTCATTCGGATCAG
>CAZEQW010000016.1:0-17175 GCA_964514505.1 uncultured Erysipelothrix sp.
AACTAAATCCATCATATATTTCACGCCTTTCTATGTATAAAACTAGTTCATAATCTACTTCATTAGCGGAACTAGAGTGCTAAATGCTTATATAATATACACTATCACGAGGATAAAAGCAACTACATTCCCTTAAACATTCTTGAGAATGTACGCATTTGCTTTTGCATTTTTGTATACTGATTTAATAAACGGTTTACTTCAGTTGTAGAAGTACCCGATCCCTTCGCAATTCTATTACGACGCGAAGCTCTAATAATATTAGGTTGACGACGTTCTTCTACAGTCATACTGTTTATTATTGCTTCCGTACGCTTAAAGTTTTCTTTAGCATCGGCATCATCTACTTGTCCTGCCATTTGACCCATTTGCCCTGGTAACATCTTAAGTAAACCAGATAACGGACCCATATTAGCTACTTGCTTTAGTTGAACCAACATATCTTCTAATGTAAACTCACCACGCATCATTCGCTCAGCTGACTTCTCAGCTGCTTCCATATCCATCTTCTCTTGAGCTTTTTCAACTAAAGAAACAACATCACCCATACCTAATATTCTAGACGCTATACGATCTGGATGGAATAAATCAAGATCATCAACCATTTCACCCACACCAACAAACTTAACAGGAACTCCCGTAATATGACGCACTGATAATACAGCACCACCACGAGCATCCCCATCAAACTTAGTTGCAACTAATCCCGTTAAATTAAGGGCATCCTTAAAGCCTTGCGCAACATGAACAACATCCTGTCCACTCATCGCATCAACACTTAAAATAACTTCTTCTGGTTTAGCGATATTTTGAATATCAATAACTTGCTGCATTAGTTCATTGTCAATTTGTAAACGACCTGCCGTATCAATTAAGATTCTATCAAAATCTTTACCATATTCCAATGCTTCTTTAACTACAGAAACAGGATCACTGTTTGCCTTAGAAAATACATCAACACCAATTTGTTGCCCAAGTATTTTTAACTGCTCTACTGCTGCTGGACGCGCCAAGTCAGCTGCAACCAACAACACTTTTTTGTCTTCTTTAGTTTTAAGATACTTAGCAATCTTAGCAATTGAAGTTGTCTTCCCACTACCTTGAAGACCTACCATCATTAATACACCAGGAGTGTTATTAAATGATAATCCTTCATTCTCAGTACCTAAAATATCAACAAGTTTGTCATAAACAACCTTAACAAACATTTCTGATGGGTCTACACCCTTAACAACGTCCAGTCCGATTGTTTCTGTTTTAATGTGGTCAAGCAATACATTAATAACATCCAAGTTAACGTCTGCCTCAAGTAAAGCAACACGTATCTCCTGAAGTATATCAGCAATATTACTTTCCGATAAATTCGCTTTACCTCTCAGTTTCCTGAAGGTATCACTTAAGCGATTTGTTAGTGAATCAAATGCCATATCCTATCTCCTTTATTTTATAAAAATGAAACTTCATCATCATGATACTTAAGATCAACAATTTCACGGTTCTCAACTGCTTCAACAATCATCTCACCTAGATCAAGCTTAAGTTCAAAGTCATTAACTTTTTCTGACTTTGGTTTAGTAACTGGGTTCTTAGGCGTAAAGATTGTACAGCAATCTTCAAACGGTAAGATTGAAGTTTCATAAGTTTCAATCTTCTTAGCTAAATCAATAATTTCAACCTTGTCATATGTCAACAATGGTCTCAAAATAGGTAAACTATCCATCTGCGTAATAGCTTCCATACTATGTAATGTTTGCGATGCAACTTGTCCTAAGTTTTCGCCATTACCAATTGCTAAAGCCCCACGATGTTCAGATAACATATTCGCTATTCGCAAGAAATAACGACGCATCATAGTAATCGCATAACTTTCTGGAACACCTTTATAAATAGCTAATTGAATCTTAGTAAAATCAATAACGTGAACACGAATTCTAGATTGATACTTAGTTAACGTCTTCGCTAAATCCAGCACCTTATTCAGTGCTTCTTGTGAGGTATATGGTGGTGATGCAAAGTGAACAAACTCAACATAAACCCCACGTTTCATCAACAAGTAAGCAGCAACCGGAGAGTCAATTCCCCCAGATAGCATCATCATTACTTTCCCTTGTATTCCAACTGGATAACCACCTGCACCTGCAATTTTATTTAACATCAAATAAGCACAGTCTTTGCGAATCTCAATCCACACATAAATATCTGGATTATGAACATCTACTTTAAGTTCAGTATTTCGTAATATATTAGTTGCTACATGGCGATTAATAGTATCTGATAAGTGCTCATAAGACTTATCATGACGACGCGCCATTACTTTAAAGGTTTTACCTTCTTCTAACTTAATTAGATTTAATGCACTCTCTGCTAAAACATCCAGGTCACGATCTAATCTAAGTGCCAAAGAGAACGAGGACAAACCAAACACATATTCTAGCTCCTTCGCAACTTCTTTACCTGGTTCACCATTTAAATGAATAAATAAGCGATCATATTTAGCATCATATGTTAAATTAGGATATCCCTTTAACTGGGTTTTAATATTTTGAATCAATCGATTCGTGAAATCACGACGGTTCTTACCTTTAGTTGATAACTCACCGTAGCGACACACTATATAATCATAAGTCATGTTGTACATAATTCTTTGTCTCCAATATAATTTTAACTACTTCTTCTAAATCCTCTTTTGATATACTATCATCTAAACTAAGACGAATACTACTTAGTGCTTCCTTATCACTACGTCCCAAAGCCTTTAATACAAGTGATGGACTGTTGGACTGTGAGTGACATGTACTTCGTGCTGAAACATAGACATTATGCTTGTTTAAAGCATTCATCATGATCTCTGACCCGACATTTACAACTGAAAGATTAAATATATAAGGACTACCACTTCTAGGACTGTTAATTATTATACCATCAACACCCTCAAAGCACACCCATAGATAATCCCATAAATCACGAACATAATCAAAGTTTTTACGCGATTCTAGCGCCAAACGCAATGTTTTCGCCCAAACTATCGCCGCAATGCTATTTAACGTACCACCGCGTTTACCAAACTCCTGTTGTCCCCCTGGTATTAAAGGCATAAAAGGAACATGTGCTTTTAACACCAATAAACCACTACCCTTTAAACCATTTATCTTATGAGCCGAAAAACTCATTGCATCAACTTGACGTAACCATATATCATGTTTGCCCAATACTTGAACACCATCAACATGAAAAAAAGCGTTTGAATACTTCTTAATGATTGAGGCATACTCACTAACCTTAAATATACTTCCAATCTCATTGTTGATACCCATGATAGAAACCAACACTGTATCAGAACGTAAAGCATCTTTTAATATATTTGGTTCAATATATCCCTCTGCATTAACATTTAAACGCTCTACTTCATAACCAAAATAAGTCTCAAGTTGAACCAAAGTCTCTTCAACAGAACTGTGCTCAACATTAGAAGTGATAATATGCTTCTTATCAGGATTCGCAAATACAATCCCCTTAATGGCAGTAACATTAGATTCACTTGCTCCAGAAGTAAAAATCACTTCATGCTCTAAAACACCCAGTGTGCTTGCGACTTGCTTGCGCGACTGGGCTACTAAACTAGAAACACGCTGACCTAGCGTATGCAAAGAATCAGCGTTTCCATAATATTCCTTCAGTAATAAATCAACATCCTTTAAAATCTCAGGATTTACCCTTGTTGTACTGGCACCATCCAAATACAAACTATCAATGAGCACTTTGTGCATTATCCTTAATCATCTCCTCGTAAGAAGGGTTTGGTTTATAATTATCAATTGCTTTAATAATCATCGTAAGACTTTGCGTATACTCACCATTATTAAAAGCAAGTTCTGCCTTTGTTAATTCAGAATCAACATTTGGCACATACGCTCTAAACTTATTCGCATACACAATTGCATTCTCACACATATCCACAACACCTACTAAATTATTAACATTATTATGTAACTGATAAATAAAATCAATTGCCTCAGCTACCGTACCGTTAATTACTTCAACATCTAAAATCTCCTGATTCAACAAATCCTGGATTTGTCGTACATACAACTGCGAACGTTGTAAATCATTCTGATACTCCTTAGAGATCGAAGCCAGGTCTCTTTTTTGAATTCTAACTTCAACATCATTAATAATCAAATACAACTTCATTAACTGGCGCTCAGCACGAATCTCATCACTGCTCGCCTTATTTACACGCTCCAATAACTCATAGAAATCTTTAGCACTTAACTCAATATCATGTTGTAACTCATTAACCTGAATTAAAATACCACTCGCTGGTTTATCATTTGCTTCCACCATGGCCTCAATGACATTACGCTTCTGATTGTAATCTAAAACACTTTTCTTAAAGTTATCAACAATCGTCACTAATCCATCAAACCCAAAGCGCTTCTCAACTAAAGCACTGCGTTTTTGTAGTCCATCAACATTACCTTCTAACTCTTCTAAAACACTAAAAGCACTACTCATACGCTCTTTCATTTGTTCAAAGGCAGCATGTTCTTTCTCTATTTGCGAACTCAAATGTTCCAACCTAACTGAAGATGCATCCAAACTCTCTTGAGTCTTTTCAATCTCACCCTTAGCTAAATTACGTAAATCCTCTTTTAGAACTTCTGCTAAAATACCTATGTTCTTAGGAACCTCCAAATGCTCAAGATAGACATCCATAGCACGCGTTCCCTGATATAATTCTGACAAACTATCTAACATATGCGGAATCGTACCCTTAGCTAGAGCATAAAGCTTAGGGGTTTCCTCAACTTTATATTGGTACTGATCAATATCACGCTCAATCTCAGCACTTAACTCACGAGCCTTAATATAATCAGAGGCAAATATCCACTCTTCAAACAAGGAAAACTTACTCTCGATAGCTTTAGTATCACTCTCTAAAACAGAATAACTATCTAGATAATTACCCACATTACCTAAGAGAATCGTTTTATACTTTCTAAATCTATCCTTAAGCGAAGTAATCTCTTCACGTTGCTCAACTTCTTCTTCCAATACCCTGTCCAAGCGCCCGTCAACATCTTGAGCAAGCTTAGTCATCTCTTCAATAACAGACTCCAAGTCGCCTAATAAAGAAGACGCTTCGCCTACTCTATTAAAGGCTAAATTATCTTCAATATCGCCCATTAAAACAGCCACTTCAGTATGCATTTTTTCCACTAGATCATAGTCTGATTTAATTAAAGTAACTTCTTTATCCTTAGAAGGATTAGATTTTGCAATACTATTCGCCTTATTCAATTTAAATGATATTGGAATACTAATACAATTATTGTATAGAATCTCACTTTCCCTAAATCGTTTCATTAACTGATTCTTACGAACCATCTTAACTGCTGTATAAATAGTCACCGCACCTAAAACAAGCGCAATAGTAACTAAAACCATAGGTTGCTTTATAAACTCGACAACATCATTAAAGGACATTTTTCGACCACCTCACATTGGTTTTATTATATCATATATATGTATATATAATAAGGTTAATTACCTAACCAATATTTTTATTCACCCAAACTTAAACTATGTTATTATTGATTCAAGGAAGTGATAAAATGAAATCAGTTTATAAGAAAATAGATATAACCCCCAACCAGCCTACATTGATGTCAGGTTACCTTGGCAAAAGAATGTCAACTAACACAAAAGACAAACTATATGCAAGAATATTAATAGTTGATAACCACATATTTATTTCTTGTGATCTAATCGGCGTTGATTATGCTATCACTCAAGAACTTAGAAATAAATTCCCAAATCTAACAATAGATATATTCGCAAACCACACCCATGCAGGGCCTGTTGGAACAATTCATACCGACAAGAATTTATTATTTATGAATGATGTATTTCAAAACTATAGTGAAGCATACTCATTATCAATAATCGAGACGTTAACTCAAGCAATAAACACAATGCAACCTCAAGAAACTACAGCGAGGTATGTAAAAGACATTATCACCCAAGTTTCTGGAAATAGACATGATCTCAAGCTACCTTTTGATAATGAAGTAACTATAATCACTTTAGTTACCAGTATGCAAAAGATTGCGATCATTAGATTAGCACTCCATCCAACTTATCTAAAAGAGGATAATACCCTTTACTCAAACGACATCTTGGGACCTATTGAAAAAGATCTATCAGAACAATTTGATGGTATCTTATTTATTCAAGGGGCACTGGGTGATGTAAGTACACGATATACACGACAAGACTACAGTATGGAAGAACTCGCAAGTAAATTATCTAAGGAACTATTAACCATTAGTAATAAAGAGATAATTCCAATCACAAACTTCTCAAGAAAAACCATTGTTAAGTCAACTGTTGATCGTTTTAAAAAAGACTTAACCTTTGAAAGCACCCTATTTAATATCAACGACCTAAGCTTTCTAGGTTTACCATTTGAAGTTTGCTCACCCCTAAACACTATCTTGAAAAACCAGCACAACACTACTATACTATCCCTGTGCAATGGGTACTTGGCCTATCTAAGTCCATCGCACTACTACACCCAAAATGAATACGAGTCAGAAATGACGCTCTTTGATAAAGGTGAAGCAGAGAACTTAATAAAGGAAATAATGCATGAAATCAAGTGATTACATACAGTTTGCAATCAACAAACTAGAAAAACTAAAAGAAACACAATCGGATAATATAGATCAAGCAGCCCAATTAATTGCCAATGCTTGCTAAAACCAAAGATTCCTATACATATTTAGGTCAGTTCGCCAAGAAGCTTTTTTTATCGTCACAATAAATGAGATGAGTACAATAATGTAATCTTGTAAAAAACATTTAATTTGAGGTGGTTCAAAGTAATGGTAACTTCAGTTATTAACGATTAAGCGACGAAGTAAGTATTACTCACTGTTTATTGGTCATTCTGGATCTTCCAATTCTTGTTTTATGGTCCTAAAATGTATTTAGTGGTATAAATAGCTAGTTTTGAACGTACCTAATCTTGTAATTATGTTCTTACAAATTATGAAATTCTTACACCCGTTTGAGTGCTATTTTATTTGAACTAGAAAACAACTAGGGTTTTATTTTTATCTCTTTAAACTTGACTATTGCGTCATTACATATTTAATACAAAGTAATTCCAGTAGATTAACTCCGTATTATTTTAGTAATAAAGAATGTAGATTTTTTTTAGTGTTTATTAAAAACACTGCATTAGTATGGTTTCCATTATATTCACTTGTTTAGAGTAATGTTTTGAATAATAGCTTTCTTAACTAAGAATTACCGAGTAATTCTGGGCTTGCTCTAAATTGTCCATTTACATCACCGTAAAAAGGCTTTAAAAAAACTTCATCTTTGCTCACTAGTAAATGGCGTAAACTTTAATGATCGGAAATTTCAAAAGATTCAATACCCTTCTTTGTTAAATCTTCGACCATTTATTATCTAAATCTTTCTATACCTAACTATTTTTCTAAGTCATTAAGTATATTTAAGATATTTAGGGTGGTCTTTTTTTTAAAATCATATTGCAATAAAAGCGACTCATTCAAAGTGAAAAGCATTAATAGCGTTTTTGGTTTGAGCCTCAGACCCTCCACAGTATCCATTTATGTATAGCAATCAGTGGGTCATCTTTGCAGAATCGTGAATGGTAATTGATTGTGCGCACACTTAAAATCACTTTTCATTGAGTTATGTCGTGCTTTTGGATTTATGTCTGTGACCAATGAACTATGAAAGTCGAACCATTTGATTGTTGCTAGGCCTTGTTTATCCGGTTCTATAATGTCTCTAACGATTGCGATATCTACTTCAAGTATAAGGATATCGACTTTATCTTACACATCGATTAAATTCCATTTGATATTTATAGATTCTTTATTGAAAGGATTGGTCAAAAAAACTTTATTTAATTCTATATCTTTAGAAACTGGAGTTGGATTTTTTTAAACCATGATGCAACTCTTTTTCTACCTTACCAATATCAAGTCCACATTCAATAAATACTCAATCTTCCAAAGTAAGGTGATTGCATATTACTATCATTAAAGTTTTCAGTTTCTAATGGCATTTAAGAGGACATCGCTACTTTAAATTGTAATCAAAAGTTAGTTCGCACAAAATTTAGATAAGTAGTAAGATTGGAAGTTACTATTTTAATTCAATTTACAATTAACATTACTTGAAGTAATACAACATATAATTGACATTCCCTACTATATAGGGTATTATTATCTAGCGATTAATAGCAGCAGTAAAGCCATATCCCATAGTTTGTTTACGCGGCAGGATCCAAAGTACCCAAGCTGTAAGCGGGAAACGGAATAAAGCAAACTCAAGTTATGGTGATTTACAAGACCTGACTATTACGCAGTGTAAATAGGAGGTCATTATAATGGCAAGATATACAGGTCCAGTATGGAAAAAATCTCGTCGTTTAAGCTTCTCAGTTTTAGAAACTGGTGAAGAACTAAAACGTCGTAATTATCCCCCAGGACAACATGGAACGGCACGCCGTCCAAAACTTTCAAACTACGGTTTACAATTACGTGAGAAACAACGTATTCGTTATATGTATGGATTAACTGAAAAGCAATTCTTCAATACATACAAACGTGCGGTTAAGATGGATGGAAACACAGGTCACAACTTCTTGAACTTATTAGAGTCAAGATTAGACAACGTTGTTTACCGTATGAACTTATCACGTACACGTCGTGGATCAAGACAATTAGTTAACCACGGCCACATCCTAGTTGACGGAAACAAGGTAGATATTCCTTCATTCCAAGTTAAACCAGGACAAGTTATTGAATTACGTGAAAAATCACGTAACCTAGCAGTTGTTAAAGATGCACTAGCTGCAAACGTTGGTCGCGTTGATTACGTAACATTCGATGAAGACGCAATGAAAGGTGAATACGTACGTATTCCTGAGCGTTCAGAATTAAACCAAGAGCTTACCGAAGCACTAGTTGTTGAATTCTACAACCGATAAGAAATAAACATAAAAAGAGGTATCCATTTGGATACTTCTTTTACTATAAGGAGATAAATATGAAACTAAAATTCTATGGTTACCCGCAGTGTTCAACTGTTAAAAAAGCCCAAAAGTACTTAGAAGAAAAAGGTGCGATACTTGATTACATCAATATCAAAGCAACACCACCATCAATTGAAGAGTTAAAGCAGATTCACAAAACTTCTAACCTACCTATCAAACGACTCTTTAATACGTCTGGGAACTCATATAGAGCTCTAAATCTAAAAGACACTTTTGATAACTATAGTGAAGAGGAACTATATGGCTTACTTAGCAACGATGGTATGTTGATAAAAAGACCTATAATCATTGGGGATGACTTCACCTTAATTGGTTTCAAACAATCTGAAGTAGATCAATATATATAAGCAAAAGTGAATGCGATATTGCATTCACTTTTTTAAACCTCTAACCTCTTCTTCTCACAATAACAATCAGAGCATAAATCAGTAAAGTCAAGACAGTGGCACCCATAAAGATAAACCAACTTAGGCCGACTGCTAGTTCACTAAAGCCATCACCACCCCTAGACATACCCATATATAGATAGATGCCCAATATGATTGAAGATACCAGCAAAATTTCTGGTCCATACTTAATTTTAAGTGATCCCAATGACCAACTATATACAAATATGACAAACGCAATCAATAAATACGCAGCTATTAGTTTTATATCAAATGCACTACCTGACTTATAGATAATACTTAGATACAGCGATAAGAAAACCACGAAGCCACTTAATCCAGCTTTAATTAAAGTATTCTTATTTTTCATATGAACACCTCCTAAGTTCATTATATAACTTATATTAATAGTTAATGTTAGAAAATGCCTAAAATAAAAAAACCGCTTAAGCAGTTTAATTAATCCTATTTAGTTTTCCTTTGGTCTTACTACTATTCCCAAAGCGATTACTACCATTGATATCAATAGATAAATTATGGCTTGAGGTTGACTAAAGCCCCCGTATATTACCAACATTGAGCCCAATATCGCAAGCGTCGGAAATACAAGACCTCCTAGTAACCCATGTTCTTTTCTTGTCTTAATCAAATAGACATAAAGAGATACATAAAAGATATAGATTAATACAATCGGAATACTATCAATCTGAAGATATGAGAAATCCAACCTCCAAAACTTTACCCCAAATACACTTAGAGCATGAAACCCCAGCATTAACACTGAGATAAGATACGCTATTAAACTGGAGTAAATAGGAACATCATATTTTTCGTTAACTTGTTTAACCTTATTAGCGAAAAAGAATTCATCACGAAGTGCTAGTGAATATGGTTGTCTAATATAACCAAGTACCAAACCATTGATAGTACCCAATATTGAGATAGATACTAAAATATAAACAAGCTTAGTTCCAAAGTCCCCCATTAAACTACTTAGAATATACCCAACCGATCCATCCTGTAGTTCCATAATGCGCTCTGGTCCCAATACTGCATTAATACCAACGAAATAAGCTAAGTAAATACTCAATATTAGTAAGGGACTTAACACCAGAGCTTTAGATAGATTCTTCTTAGGATTTTTAATCTCGTGAGCAACTGATGGAGCTACAAACCAACCATCATAAGCAAATGCACAGGCAACAAGACCACCAAACAAACTACCTGTAGCAACTGGCGTTGATACTTGGGTTAAGTTTGATACATTTCCATAAAATAAACCAAATGATGCAAGTATTAGTAAAGAACCAACTTTAATAAACAATGTTATATTTTGAAATATACCTGCTTTATTAGTAGAGAATGTATTGAAAATAAAGAAACTACTTAAAAGTATAAAACTTGTTATCCATAACCTAATATCTGTTGGGTCAGTTATCCCAAATAGCAATCCAATATATACTGAGGCTACCCAACACAAAATAGCGGTAATAGCTGGGAAATAGAGTACAGTTTGAAACCATCCTGCTAAATAACCCCATGACTTACCCCAAGCCATCTCGCAGTAGGTTATTAATCCGCCAGCTTTAGACTCTTTCTTTGCAAACTCTGCAACACTTAATCCCCCAAAAACAATGCCTAAAGCAGCAATGATCCATAACATCGCCCCTAATGCTACACTACCTCCAGTAGCCCTTAAAACATCATCTGTTTTAAAGAATATACCAGATCCTATAACAATACCTGTAATCATTGACAATGTAGTAAATAGGCCGAATTTTTCCTTTTGTGTATTCATATTTTAATTAGTTATTCCTCATAGCCATCAACGTCTCCATAATTTGAACGGTATTAGTCGCAGCCCCTTTTCTAATATTATCAGCTACAATCCAAATGTTTAAACCATTCTCAACAGATTCATCAAGACGCACTCTACCTACATAAACATCATCACTGCCATCTACTTCCTGGGCTACAGGATAATTAGGCGCATGAACTAATATTATACCATCTGCATTATCAAATGCAGCATTCAAAACCTCTAGATTAACAGGTCTTTCACACTCTATATTAACACTCATCGCATGTGTATTTAATATAGGAACTCTAACTGTTGTAGCCGTAACTTTAAGATCACTGTGACCAAGTATCTTACGAGTCTCATCAATCATCTTCAACTCTTCTTTTGTATAACCACTTTCTGTAAAGACATCAATCTGTGGTAGCACATTATTATGAATGGACTTAGTAAACTGTTTAACTTCCTTATTAACCAAATCATTCACACCCCCTACACCAGCACCACTTACAGCTTGAAAGGTAGTATATACAACACGCTTTAAGCCAAATAAATCATCAATTACTTTAAGTGGCAACATGGCTTGGATTGTTGAACAATTAGGATTGGCAACCAAGTGACTATCTTTTCTCAAGTGATGAGGATTTACCTCAGGAACGACCAACGGTATGTCATCCTCCATACGATAGAAAGAACTGTTGTCAATAACCGTAATACCTTCTTTAACAGCAATCTTACCATATGTGTCGGATATACCTCCACCAGCTGAAAATAGAGCATAATCAATATGCTTATCCTTAAAGGAGTCTTGAGTTAGCTCCTCAACTATAAACTCTCTACCTTGAAACTCAATCTTTTTACCAGCAGAACGCTTTGAAGCAAATAAATATAATGTATCAATATTATGAACACGTTCAGCTAACACTTCTCTAATTTTATCTCCTACCATACCAGTAGCACCAACAATAGCAACATTTACTTTTCTCATAGTTTCACCCCTTTAGTTTGCGTTATTATATCATTATTATCATTTAATTACTATGAAAAAAAGAACCTACAAAGTAGATTCTTTCATGCTTAGTTATTTAAATAAGCTGTTATTTCATCAATGAATTTTTTTCTAGATTCTTCTGAATGAACTGTCTCAGCATGAATCCAAGTTGTATCTTCAATACCAACCGTTTCAAACATACCATTTATCATCGTATTAACAATTGGATCTCCAATAGCATAGAAGACATCTTTACCAATATTCGCTGTTGTAAAAATCGCTGATTCCTTAATACCTAAGAGTCCTTTTAAGTTACGATCTTCATCTTCTACATATGTAGAACCTTTTAGTAAAATCTTATCAAAGAAACCCTTTAACATTGCTGGCATACCATACCACCAAATTGGAAACATAAAGATAACACGATCTGCTGCTTTTAAGCGCGCTACGTAATCTTCTGCTTTGGAGTCGTTATACTCTCCTTTTCCAAATACTGCTAAATCTTCTACACGCATTACTGGATCAAATCCATCCGCATATAGATCAATAATGTCAACTTTACTTCCTTGTTTTTCTAAATTCTCCAATGTATGTGTTAGTACACTGTGATTAAAACTACCGTCCCATGGATGGGTATATACTATTAATGTTTTCACTTCATTCACCTACCAAAAAGTAGTTTACTAAAATAAAGGATTTATATCTAGATATATGCTCAAAGAATTTGAGCAAGAAACTGCTGTGTACGCACTTGGGCAGGGTTCTCTAATACTTCCTTGGGACTACCTTGCTCAACTATGACACCTTCATCCATAAAAATAATTCGATCAGCAACATCTTTCGCAAAGTTCATTTCATGTGTAACAATTACCATTGTCATACCAGTTTGCGCTAACTCCTTCATAACATTTAGAACCCCTTTTACCATTTCAGGGTCCAGTGCTGATGTTGGTTCATCAAACAACATCACTTCTGGTTTCATTGCCAGGGCACGTGCAATAGCTACTCTTTGCTTTTGTCCACCTGACAATGTTTTTGGATATGAATCTTCTTTTTCTTGAATACCAACTTTATTCAAAAGTTCACGGCCGTAGTTATCTGCTTCATCAGCAGCCATAATACCTAGTTTGACAGGAGCAAGTGTAATGTTCTCTAATACCGTTAAGTGAGGAAATAGATTGAAGTGTTGAAAAACCATACCAATTCGCTTCCTAAGCTCACTAAGCTCTTTCTTATTAGAGCTAACCACTTTACCCTTATACAATACTTCTCCACTTGTCGGCTCTTCTAAGTAGTTGATACAACGCAACAAAGTACTTTTACCTGAACCAGAAGGACCAATGATGCAAACAACTTCGTTCTTATCAATACTTAAGTCAACATTCTTAATAACATGTAGTTTTCCAAAGTACTTGTCCAAGGATCTAATATCAATAACACTACTCATATTTTAACCTCTTTTCTAAATACCTTCCTGCATAAGACAAAGGAATAATGATCATAAGATACAACATCCCAACAACTGTCCAAACTTGTAGCGTATAGGAAGCACTTCTTGCGATTATTATTTGACCAGTTCTAACTACTTCAGCAAAACTAATGACTGATATGATAGAAGTATCTTTTAAGGAAATTATGAACTGATTAATGATAGAAGGGACCATAATTCTAAATGCTTGAGGCAATACTACATCACCCATGACCATAGTATTACTTAATCCCAAACTAAGAGCCGCTTCGCGCTGTCCACTATCAACAGCTAATATACCTCCTCGAATAATCTCAGACATATAGGCACCTGCGTTTAAACTAAGAGCGATTACACCCGCTGTGAAAACTTGAAATCTAAAGTTCACAAACCCAATACTCTGTAGCCCTTGAGGCAATCCAAAGTAGACAAACATCACCAAAACAATCATTGGTACACCACGTAGTAAATCAACGTAAACTTTCCCAATTGCTCTTAATATCTTAAATCTAGATAAGCTTAGTAAACTTACAAAAAGACCGACTATTGTCGCTAGTAATAGCGACAAGCCAGTCATTTTCAATGTGTTTCCTAGCGCAACTAAAAAAACATCAAGGTTATCAATTAAAATATCTATAATTGCCATAAGTCACCTACTTCGTATACTTATCTACAATATCATCAAACTTACCACTATCTTTAAGTGACTTAAGTCCTTCATTGAACTTTGCTAATAGATCAGCATTCTTGCCTTTTAAAACCGCAAATCCATAAGGTGTTGGATCTGTACGAACTGCCGGAACTGTTTCAAGTTCAACACCGGTCTTAATATTAAACTCTAAAACTGGTTCATCTTCAAACGTAGCGACTGAGTTTCCAAGAACAACATCCTGATACATTACAGGGGAAGAATCAAAGTAACTAACTGTAAATCCATAGGTATCCTTAATGCTCTCTGCATAAGCCGCACTATTGGTACCATCTTTAATTGCAACATTTTTTCCACGTAAATCTTCTAAAGAAGTAATACCACTTCCTTTTTTAACACCCATTGCTACATACACTTCAAAATAAGCATTAGAGAAATCATATTTTTCCTTACGCTCATCTGTAATACTCATACCCGCAATCAAACCATCAGCTTGACCAGTCTCAAGTGCAGTAAGTGCTGATGAGAAGCCAACAGCTTGTAAATCTATTTCAATATCAGATGCTTTCGCAATCTCATTAATTAAATCAACATCAATACCTACAAATGTATTCTTATCATCAGTATACTCAAACGGAGGAAACGCCGTATCCGTCACAATCACAAACGCATTGCTTTGCTGTTTGGAACACCCCGCTAACACTAATAATAACACGACTGCCAATACAACGATTCGTTTCATAATAAACACTCTCCTTTTCTTATTGTATTGATAGTATTATAAGTGGAATGTAAAAATATTACAACCCCAATGAATATTATTTCAGTGTAATGAAACAACATTCATGAAAATTTAAACAATAAAACTGTACTATCCGTGTAATACGGTGTATTATATGGAAGAGTAAAACTAAGTAAGGAAGCTAAAACATGAAAAATATCACCGGACTATCAAATGCAGAAGTAACACAAAGGGTCCAAGAGGGTAAAGTAAACACACTCCCTGCCCCTGAGTCCAAGTCAAACTTCAAAATTATATTTGATCATGTCTTTACATTATTTAACTTATATACATTTATTATTGCGATGGTACTGCTATATGTAAAAGCATATACCAGTCTTTTCTTCATGGGAATACTGATATCAAACGCTTTTATGTTTTCAACTCAAGAGATAAGATCTAAAAACATCATCAACAAACTCAGTATCTTAGTTACGCCAAAGACTAAAGTAATTAGAGATTCAAAAGAATTAGAGATACACCCTGAAAGACTTGTCTTAGATGACATTATTAAACTTGAAAGTGGCGACCAAATTCCAACAGACTCGATCATCATATCTGGTTTCATCGAAGCCAATGAATCACTATTAACTGGTGAAATAGATCCTATCGACAAGAAAGAAGGCGACTTAATTCTATCAGGTTCATTTGTAGTATCAGGGGTTTGCTATGCTAGAGTAAAACATATAAAACTAGATAACTACGCCGTTAAGATTACTTTGTCCGCAAAGAAACATAGAGTTATTGCCTCAGAGTTAATAAAGACTTTTAAGACCGTCACTAAGTTTACATCACTATTTATCATCCCGCTTGGAACTTCTCTTATGTATCAAGGACTTGTGATGAGAAAGCAACCTCTTCATGATGTAGTGGTTAATACGTCGACTGCTTTACTAGGTATGTTACCTCAAGGATTAATTCTACTTACTACCGTAAGCTTAATGGCTGCAGTAATTAGACTGGGAACTAAGAAAACACTAATTCAAGATATGTATGCGATTGAAACATTATCACAAGTAGATGTCTTATGTTTAGATAAAACTGGTACACTTACTTATGGAATATTGAATGTAATAGACACTTTAAAGTTAGACCCGTTGTTTGATGAGTATATTGAAAGTTTCCTTTTCCATACTTTAGATAGCAATACCACTACACAGGCACTTAAAGAGTATTACCAGCCATTCAATAAGTATACACCAAGTGCAAACATACCCTTCTCTTCACTACGAAAATGGAGTGCAATGACATTTGATGATATTACTGTATTGGTAGGTGCACCTGAGATTCTTTATCCAGACTATATCAATGAAAACAACGGATGGGAAGAACATCAAACAAATGGTTCTAGAATACTAGCCATGGCCGCTACCCATCAATCTATAGATAAATACACTAAATTAAGTTCAATTAAGATACAACCTTTAGGACTTGTTGCCCTAAAAGATACTATTAGAACTGATGCAAAAGAATCACTCTCCTTCTTCTATGAAAATGAGATAGATATTAAAATAATTTCAGGTGATAACCCCGATACCGTTAGCATCATAGCTCATGATGCTGGTGTAAAAGACACTCATAAATATATCGATGCTTCAACACTAACCGATTATGAGTCTTATGAGAATGCCATTCTAAATAACAACATTATTGGTCGTGCTACACCGGACCAAAAAGTTGAGTTTATTGAAATATTACAAAAACACAAGAATAAAGTAGCCATGATTGGGGATGGTGTTAATGATGTATTGGCACTTAAGCAATCCAATGTATCTATTGCAATGGGTGAAGGATCAGATGCTGCCCTAAGTATTTCACAAGTTATAGTCATGGACCGCAAACTATCAACGCTTGTCGACGTGTTTAAAGAGGGTAGACAAGTAATAAACAGCATCACCTTGTCTGCCTCCATGTATTACTTAAGGACGATGATGACCGTCTTCCTAGCCATCACAGCTGTTATTATGAACATACCCTTCCCATTTGTTCCATTTCAAGTAAC
>CAZEQW010000017.1:0-16971 GCA_964514505.1 uncultured Erysipelothrix sp.
TTGGAGCCGGTATGGTTCACCCAGCAGTATTTGACATGGCTGGTTATGATTCTAAAGAAGTAACTGGATTTGCATTTGGTATTGGAGTAGAACGTATCGCAATGCTAAAGTATGGCATTGAAGATATTCGTTCTTTCTATATAAACGATCGCCGCTTTATTAGTCAATTTAAGCGTTTTGAATAAGGAGAAATTTAATGTTAATTAGTAGAAAATTATTAAATCGCTATGTTGATGTGGCGGATATTGAAACAGATGTTTTAGCAAAAGAACTTACGGATGCTGGTTTTGAGGTTGAAGGAATTAGTACTTTAATGCAAGGAACTAATTTAATCGTAGGTTATGTTAAGGAATTAGAGAAACACCCCGATAGTGATACATTGAGTGTATGTCAGGTTGATTTAGGAGATCGTATTGAGCAAATAGTGTGTGGGGCAGCAAACGTTGCTAAAGGTCAACACGTAGTAGTAGCTCAAATTGGTTCAGTATTGCCTGAAATGGAGATTAAAGCCGCTAAAGTACGTGGAGTTGAATCAAATGGAATGATTTGCTCATTATCGGAGTTAGGGATTGCTGAAAAGTATATGAGTGAAGAAGATAAATTAGGAATTGTTGTGCTAAAAGATGCTAAAGTAGGGGATGACCCTGCGGTAGTTCTTGGTATGGATGATATTATCATTGATGTAAGTATCACACCCAATAGATCTGACTTCTTAGCAATGTTTGCTGTTGCTTCAGAAGTAGCTGCTATTTTCAAGCGAGATTTAAAATTACCCGAGTATGAGAATTCAAGCAATGTTGGTACTAAATCTAAGCTTAAGATTAGTCTTGATACTGAAAAGAGCACTCATTTCTTAGGCAAAGTCATTAATAATGTTGTTATAAAGGAATCACCAACCTGGATTAAGGAAGCTTTAATGGCATTAAATATTAACACAATAAATAACGTTGTTGATATTTCTAACTTAGTTATGGTTGAGACGGGTCAACCTATTCACTTTTATGATATTGACTTCTTAAAGGTGCAAGACTTAGGTGTTGTTGATAACTTTAGTGGAACTGTTGAAGCTTTGGATGGAAAAGAATATAAAGTTGAAGAAGGAGACTTAGTTATAACTAACAATACAAAACCAGTGGGTATTGCTGGAATCATGGGTTTAGGTAACTCCATGATTCATAACGAGACTAAAGGACTTGTTATTGAAGTGGCTAGTTTTGATCGTGTTAGTGTTCGTAAAACGGCAACAAGATTAGGCCTTAATACAGAAAGTTCTTCGCGTTTCTCTAAGCCAATGGATCCTTTAGCGCCTATTAAAGCAATGGATAGAGCGGTTGATCTATTAATTAAATATGCCGATGCATCTAATATTGAAGAAACTGTTGAAGCTGGAAGTATCGATTATGAACCAATTACTGTTGATGTAAGTTTAGATCATATTAATGGATTACTGGGAACTGATTTAAGTAATGAGACTGTATTAGATGTATTTGAAAGATTAGGATTTAATCCAAGTACTTTAGATAATGTCTTTAGATGTCATATTCCTTCATTTAGAAATGACTTATTGATTGCTGAGGACTTAATTGAAGAAGTGATTCGTATAGTAGGGTATGATGTATTGGGTGAAACACTGCCTAAGTTGGGTCTAACTAGCGGTTCACTTGATAATCGACAGTTATTGATAGAGAGCATTGAGAATGCTCTATTGAGTCAGGGTGGTTATCAAACGCTATCGTATACACTGGTAGAGCAAGCGTACACAACGGGTGCTGAAGCACTGGATAATCCAATTAAATTAATGAGTCCAATGAGTGATAAGCGTGCTTATTTAAGAACACAGTTACTTTATTCACTTCTTGAAGTAGCAAGTTATAATAATGCACGTCGCGTACAGGATGGTTTATACTTTGAAATAAGTAAAGTTTATACTAAAGATGTAACCGTTGAAAAACTGATTGTATTAGGACAAGGTAAGTCCCACAGTAATAATTGGTTAAAAGAGAATGTTAAGCTTGATTTCTATGCATTAAAAGGTATCTTTATGAACTTAGTAGATGATTTGGGATTTAATGCTCGTCGTTTTGACTTTGTGGCTGATAACTTTGATAAAGATGTATTCCATCCGTATAAGAGTGCTAGCATTATGTTTGATCGCAAGCGTATTGGTGTGATTGGTCACATCCATCCTAATTTGATTAAAGAGTTTGACTTGAAAGATACAGCAGTATTAGAAGTTGATATTACACCGTTTATTACAGGTAAGCGTGCAGATATTAAAGCTGTTAATATTTCACAGTATCCTGAAGTTAGTCGTGATTTATCGATTCAATGTGATCGTAAAACAACATCTAAGGAGTTAATTCAGGCCATTGAAAAAGGTGGCTCTCGCTTATTAAAAGATATTAAGGTATTTGATGTCTTTGAATCCTTAAAGTTGGGTGAGCAAAAGTCAATTGCTATTGGTTTAACATTTGGTTCTGATCATACGTTGACAGAGGAAGAGATTAGTAGTGTAATGCAGAGAATTACAGAAAATTTAATGAAAATAGAAAATGTTTCTATTCGCTAATAATTTTGATATAATTTTAAGAAATAATGAAAGAGGTTAGAGTATGGGTAGAGCTTTTGAAGTAAGAAAGGCAGCAATGGCAAAAACATCTGCTGCTAAAGCTAAAGTTTACTCCAAGTTTGGAAAAGAAATTTATATGGAAGCCAAAAATGGTGTTCCAGACCCGGAAATGAATGTTGGTTTAAAACGTATTGTTGATCGTGCTAAGAAAGCACAAGTTCCAGCTGACATTATTGCGCGTGCTATTGAAAAGGCTAAAGGCGGTAGTAATGATGACTATCATTTAGTTCGCTATGAAGGTTTTGGACCGGCGGGATCCACGGTTATTGTTGAGTGCTTAACTGATAATGATAATCGCAGTGTCAGTGAGGTCCGCAACGCATTTACAAAATCTAAAGGTAAGATGGGAGTTTCAGGCTCAGTAGTGCATGGCTATGATCATGTAGGTGTATTGGGATTCAACTATGCTAATGATGAGGAAGTGTTGGAACTATTGTTAAATGGTGATGTTGAGTTACAGGAAATTGAAGTAGAAGATGGTATGATGTCAGTAATTGTTGAACCTTTTGATTTACATAAAGCAAGAGAAATTTTAGAGGATGCAATTGAGGGTATTGACTTTGATGTTTCTGAACTTACATATTTACCCCATGATTTTGTGACATTAAGTAGTGATGAAGATCGTGCTATGTATGATCGTCTCACTAGTTTGTTGGAGGATTGTGAAGATGTGCAAGATGTTTACCACAATATAGAGGTATAACTAAGGAGAGCGCTATGTATGACTTATTAAATACGTTTCACGATAAGTATCCTGATGAAACGATGTATCGTAGTACAACTAAAGAATTTGTTGATTCTATTTATGATTATTTAGATGAAGAAACATTAAATATGGTTCTTCACTCAGAACGTATTATTACCTTTAGAGTCCCATGGATGGATGATAATGGTAAGTTGCAAGTTAACTATGGATATCGTGTCCAGCACTCAAGTGCCCTAGGACCTTATAAAGGGGGGATTCGATTCCACCCAAGTGTTACCTTAGATGTAATGAAGTTTCTGGCTTTTGAGCAAACCTTTAAGAATGCTTTAACTGGTTTACCATTAGGTGGAGCAAAAGGGGGCGCAGACTTTAATCCAGAGGGACGCAGTGATAAGGAAATAATGGCATTCTGTCAAAGTTTCATGAATGAGTTATACCGTCATATTGGTGCAACCGTAGATGTTCCAGCTGGGGACATAGGAGTAGGTGCACGTGAGATTGGTTATTTATACGGTCAATATAAGCGATTAACTATGTCTTATGAAGGTGTTTTTACAGGTAAGAATATTCTTGTTGGTGGTGCGCGAGGTCGTACTGAAGCTACAGGCTATGGACTTATTTATATGGTTGAGGCGTTATTAGATGACCTTGGCGACACATTAGAAGGTAAACGAGTATTAGTGTCAGGCGCTGGTAAAGTTGGTATGTATGCCGCTTATAAGGCGCGAGACAAAGGTGCAATTGTTGTCGGAATGAATGATAAAGAGGGTACTATCTATGATCCAAACGGTTTAGATCTAGATGCCATTGGCAAAGTTAAGATAGATGCTTTACAAAACCTAGATTCTTACGTTAAAGACACCGATATGAAATTACTTCCAATTGAAGCTATATGGGATATTGAGTGTGATATTGCACTACCATGTGCAACCCAAAATGAAATGAATGAATCACAACTTCAAACACTTATCAATAATGGAACTAAGTATGTAATCGAAGGTGCTAATAAGCCTTTAACTACTGAAGCGGTTATACTTGCTAATAGTTCAGATTTATACTATATTCCAGGTAAGGCTGCTAATGCAGGTGGCGTAGCTACATCAGGCATTGAAATGATGCAGAATGCACAAATGGATGTATATACTTTTGAGTATGTTGATCAAAGACTTCAAGAAATAATGAAAAACATTTATAAATTAATTAAGGAAACTGCTCAAGAAGCAGGTCATCCTTATAACTTTGTGGTTGGTGCTAACTTAGCAGGCTATAAGCGTGTTAAAGAAGCAATTAAATTACAAGGAGCTGTATAAAAATAAAAAGGTGTTTGTAGATTTTTGATATGATCCCCATTGAGTAGACACTCCAAATAAATAAAATTTGGAGTCTACGAATGGAGGATCTTTTCTTTTGGGAAGAAAACGTAAGTACGAACTAGATGTCATGGTTACCACTGTGACTGAAATTATTGATGGCAGATCATCTGTATGGATGATCTGCCAATGAATTAGAACTATCACAATCAACAATTAGGATATGGATAGCTGGTTATGAAAAATATGGAATTGAATATTTTGAAAGTAGACCTAGGAATCAATCATATACCAAAGAGTTTAAAGAAATGGTTATTCATGAATACCTCGAAGGCCATGAGTCCTATCTTGACTTGGCAATGAAATATGACATACCTTCATCTACTACTGTAGAAACATGGATAAAGAAGTATAATAGACTAGAAGTAATCAAAGATTACAAAAACGATTTAACAATAAAACACCGAATCATATTAGATAACAAGCGTTAGTGAGTGAAGTACCCAAAATATATCCAATAGCTATAAATAGTACCATAGAAAAAAAATGTGAGACACTAGCAGCAAGACAAATATAAAAAGTGAATCATCATATTCACAAGGAATAAAAATAACTCACTCTAATTTTATTTATTTCATCTGTCTACTTGACAGGGGTCACATCAGAATCTACGAACACCTTTTCTTAACTCTATAAATTCTGAACAAATGAAACTAAACGCGTATTAGCATATTTACCAACTAACTTATAGATGAAATATGTTAAAGTTGGAACGATGACACCTAACAGCACAATACTAATATAGCTATTCGCATAAAACGACAACATAACAATTAGCACAGGGATAATCATAAAGGGAAGAATAACGATAACTGTTTTGAAATTACCTTTAGCTGCCTGCTGTTCAGTCACCCAATTTAGATTAGGTGATATGACATCAACCAATAAGCTAATAAATGTAATGGCTAAGATACCGGTTGATAAACTAAAAATAAATGTAATTATTAGAAGTAATGGTGGTTTTAGTACTACAATCAATACAACAGTAACTAAGGTTGGAATGATTGAGTTTGTGATAATAGAAAACTTAGCTTTTGCATAAACTAATTCAGAAAATTTAATAGGCAACGTTAAGAAGTCTTTCATTGTTTGACCTTCTCTAGAGATAGCAGTATTACTGGACGCATCTAGATTTCCCATAAACATTCCAAATCCTAGGCCAATCCCTAGTGTTGTAGCGATTTGTGTAGCCAAATCAATCTCTGATAAAACTTCTCTAAAACCCGTTGCGATTATCTCTGTAAATACAAGAATCTCACTGATAGAGGGTAAACCATTTGACAGTAGAGGGAAAAGGGAAAACACAGGTATTAGTAACATTGGTGAGAAGTAGTTAAGCGCAAATGAAGGGGTTCTTAGTATGCGTTTAAAATCATAGCGTAGGATTGCATTTGAGACTGTACTTTGCTTATTTTCTTTAGCTTCCTCATTTTTTCTTAACCTTCTCTTTTTAGAACCAGACTCTTTTACACTCAATAATCCACTAAAGTATAACTTTTGTGTTAATGAAAAGACAACTACTAGTAGTCCCATACTAATTAAAATTGCTAGAAGAAGGTCAATGATTGAGTAATCAATGATCCAATTTACTAACATCTTTGAGGTAGGTAGAAATATATCTAAGTATTGATAGGCTGTATTATCTCCACTCATGAATGATACTATGATCGATTGAATCAAATCAGCATTTTCTCCAACTCCAGCAAAGAATAAACTTAAGAATAGAGTCGGAATAATAACCATTGCGAAACTAAAGTACATATACATATCTTTATTCTTCACAAAAGGGATGAAAGTCATCGTTAGTACTGTTAATAAATATGCGAGTACTAAAGGTATGATTGGAACCAGTAAGAATGCTATTAGTGATGTGATAATAAATAGTATTCCAGGATTCGCCAATACAAAATAACTTAATAGTACTGGAATATATATAAGTGCAGAACCAATAAGAGTTTGAAAGTATGCAGATGAGAATCGAGCAAATACAATCTCCCAAGGTTTTAGTGGAAGTGTCAGTAAATCTTCTGTATCATTCGCAAAATAGAATATACCTGGTGTAGATAATACCGCGAAATATAGTGAAACAACTGGTCCTATAGTAAACAATAAAGAAATAATTAAAGAGGGTTGTCCTAACTTTAGAAATCCTTCAGTTATATAGTATGCGGGAAAGAAGATAAGTACTCCAAAGTATATTAGAAGAGCAATCGCTACTACAAGTTGGAGTAATCTTGACTTATTACTCTTCTTTTTACTTTGAACATTAGTCATGTTCAAAATATCATCAAACCCTTGTTTAGAAACAACACGCACTAAAGAGAATAGTCGTTTCATCGTTTTGTGACCTCTAGGAAGATTTCTTCTAAGGTTTTATCAGGGAACTGCATCTTTAGAGTTTCAAGCGTACCAGTATAGATCAAGTGACCTTTATTAATAATCGCGATTGAGTCACATAACTGTTCAGCTACTTCAAGGACGTGAGTAGAGAAGAGAACTGATTTACCTTCTTTGGTACGTTCTTTCATGATTTGCTTAAGTTCATAAGATGACTGTGGGTCTAATCCTGTTAAAGGTTCATCAAGTATTAGTAGGTTAGGATCATGAATCAATACACCAATAACCTTTATCTTTTGTCTCATCCCATGTGAGTAAGAGGCAATACGATCGCCTAAAGCATCCTCGATATCAAGTTTTCTTGTATAGTAAGCGATGCGCTCTTTTCTTTGATCGGATGATACGCCATAAATATCTGCTATAAAGTTAAGATATTCTATTCCTTTTAATTTCAAAAAAGAGTCGGGACTATCAGACACAAATCCAAACTGTTTCTTAGATTCAATAGTATCCAGTAGAGTATCAAAGTTATTGATTGATATTGTACCTTGGTCTTGTTTTAATACCCCTGTGATCATATTAAGGGTCGTTGTTTTACCAGCACCATTTGGACCTATAAATCCAACGATAGTTCCAGGTTTTACTTCTAATGAAACATTGTCTACAGCAACAAATGTTTTATTATATGTTTTAGTTACGTTATTAATTTTAAGCATTATGTCTCCTTACATCCATGTAATTTTACGTTCTGTACCATCTTTGATTCGTTTAATATTGTCCTTATGACGATAAATAACAATCAGGGTAATGATTACAAATGCTACTACAATATTTGTAGAAGTCTTTGTAACTATCAAAATTATTGATGCACTAATGAGTGCAAGCATTGCAGATAGGGAAACCATCTTTGTAATATATAAAATCAAGAAGAATATTCCTACTGGTAGCAAAAAATGAATTAGGATGTTTTTTGTGATAAAGATTGATATTCCCAATAGAAATCCCATCGCAGTTGACACTGCTTTACCACCCTTAAAGTTTGCGAAGATAGGGTAGCAATGTCCAAGAGTCGCAAAGAATCCCGCAAAGATTATAGACTCATAACTAAAGAGTGCAGTTATAGCCATCGCAATGGTTGCTTTTAAAACATCCATGACTGCTACTGATACACCAGCTTTGGCTCCTAGAGTTCTTCCGGCATTGGTGCCACCTAGGTTACCAGACCCGTGTTCACGTACATCAGTTTTATAAAACACTTTACCTATTACTAAGGCAAAGGGGATGGATCCAAATAAGTATCCAAATATACAAGCAAGTATTATCATATATTTCACCTCTTGCTTATTTTACCATTTATTTGCAATCAATAATATAAAACGGGCGTTATTTTGTGTATAATGTTATTTAGTAGTGGTTTGAGAGGAGTGCGTTAGTTTGAGCAATAATAAATATACGGCTTCCAGTATAGAAATACTTGAGGGGTTAGATGGTATTCGTAAGCGCCCGGGTATGTATATTGGATCTACGGACCAAAAGGGTCTGCATCATTTAGCATGGGAGATTATTGATAATGCAATTGATGAGGCATTAAATGGTTTTGGTTCAGTGGTAAAAGTTGTTATTGAAGATGATATGACATTATCTGTACGAGATGAAGGACGTGGTATGCCAATTGAAACGCATGCAAGCGGTGTCTCGGCGTTACAGGTTATTTTTACAGTATTACATGCTGGGGGTAAGTTCTCAGAAGGATCTTATAAAACCAGTGGTGGATTACATGGGGTTGGGGCTTCTGTAGTTAATGCCTTAAGTGATTTTGTTGAGGTTGAAGTTTATAAAAATGATGGAACTTATTCGATGCGTTTTTCAGATGGCGGTAAAAAGATTAGTAAGCTTAATAAAGTAGCTACTAAGCAAAAGAATGGTTCAATGGTTCGATTTAGAGCCGATGAAAAAATGTTTAGAAACTCTAAGTTTAGTTTTGATACGATTGCTGAGAGAGTTCAGCAGTCTGCATTTCTATTACAAGGAATAACATTTATTGTAGAGGATAAGCGTGTTAATGAAACGCGTACCTTTATGTATGAAAAGGGTTTAACAGCATTCATGGATTATATTCATGAAGATGCTACTGTCTTGAATCAAACTATCTTATTAGAAGGTGAGCAAGATGGAATTGAAGTTAGAATCGCAATGCAATATAACGAAGGCTATAGTGAAGACAATTACTCTTATGTTAACTTAGTAAGAACTAATGATGGCGGTAGTCATGTTGTCGGCTTTAGATCAGGATTTACAAAAGTAATAAATGAGTATGCACGTCGTCAAAATGTTTTAAAGGATAAAGACAAGAACTTTGAAGGTGCTGATATTCGTGAGGGTCTATCTGCTATAGTATCCGTTAGTGTTCCTGAGAGTCTATTGCAGTTTGAGGGTCAGACTAAATCTAGATTAGGAACTCCATTAGCAAAAAATGTTGTTGAAGCTGTTATTACTGAGCAATTACCAGCTTATTTAGATATGCATCACGATGAGTCTATGACTATCTTAGGTAAGATCCAAAAGTCTGCTCAAGCGCGTCAAGCAGCACGCAAAGCACGTGATAGTGCTCGTAAGGGACGTAGCAATCGAATAGAACGTCTACTATCTGGTAAACTAGCAAATGCTCAAACTAAGAATAAGAGTAAGAATGAGTTATTCTTAGTCGAGGGTGATTCAGCTGGAGGAAGTGCTAAACAAGGCCGAGATTCTACGTTTCAAGCTATTTTACCGCTTCGAGGTAAGGTTTTAAATACGCAAAAAGCCAAGTATGAAGATATTATTAAAAACGAAGAACTTAACACTATAATTCATACTGTAGGTGCTGGGTTTGGTAATGATTGTGAAGCAAATGATTCTAATTATAATAAGATTATTATTATGACAGATGCTGATACTGATGGAGCGCATATTCAAACGCTGCTTCTAACATTCTTTTTCAGACATATGCGACCTTTAATGGAGGCTGGATTAATTTATATAGCTCAACCTCCGCTATATCGTGTTGTAATTAATAAGAAAGAGCATTACTTATATACTGAGGATGAATTAGATTTACTGCGCGAGAAACATGGTCGACTTGAGATTCAAAGATATAAAGGACTAGGGGAGATGAATGCATCTCAACTATGGGAAACCACTATGGATCCTAAAACAAGAGCATTAATTCAAGTTCAAGTGGATGATTTTTATATCGCCGATCGACGTGTCTCAACGCTTATGGGTGATAAAGTTGATATTCGACGCGAGTGGATTGAGCAAAACGTAGCATTTACATTAGAGGAGGACGATTATGGCACAGGAAATGATTAAACAGCCTTTAGAAGATATCATTGGCGATCGCTTTGGCCGCTATTCCAAATATATTATTCAAGAACGTGCCTTACCTGATGTACGTGATGGTTTGAAGCCTGTTCAGCGTCGTATTCTATATGCAATGTATCATGAGAAGAATACATTTGAGAAACCATATAGAAAAAGTGCTAAAACAGTAGGTATTGTAATTGGTAACTATCACCCTCATGGTGATATCAGTGTATATGAGGCAATGGTACGCTTATCACAATCATGGAAAATGAATATGTTGTTAGTGGATATGCAAGGTAATAACGGTTCTATTGATGATGATCCACCAGCTGCAATGCGTTATACTGAAGCAAGATTATCTAAGCTGTCTAATGCTTTATTAGAGAATATTGAGGAAGATGTTGTACCATTTGTATTAAACTTTGATGATATGACTACTGAGCCTTCCATATTACCAGCAAGATACCCAAACTTATTAGTTAATGGGGCTAGTGGAATTGCAGCAGGGTATGCTACCAATATTCCTCCATTTAATTTTAATGAAGTACTGGACGCTACAATCTTTAGATTAAGTAATCCAAATAGTACCATTGATGATTTAATGAGTATTATCAAAGGACCTGACTTCCCAACGGGAGCTATTATTCAATCAAAGGCTGGTATTAAGGATATCTTAACTACAGGTCGTGGTAGGGTTATCGTTAGAGCAAAGAGTGAGATTGTTGAAAAACGCAACTTAACTCAAATCATTATTACAGAATTACCATATGATGTAATTAAATCAAATGTTGTACGCAAGATAGACGAATTACGTTTCGCTAAAGCAAATGAAGGTTTAGGGGATGTAATGGATGTTAGAGATGAATCAGATCGTAATGGATTAAGAATTGTGATTGATTGTCGTGCTAAATCCGATGCTCAAAGTATCTTAAATATGTTTTATAAAGAAACACAGCTTCAAGTCCCTTATAATGCAAATATGGTATCAATTATTAACCAAAGACCTGTTGTATCTGGTGTTGATACTATTCTTGATGCCTATATTGAGTTTAGACAGGAAGTAGTATTAAACCGTTCTAAGTATAGACATGCACAAAAAGAAAAGCGTTTGCATATTCTTGAAGGGTTAATTAAAGCAGTAAGTATTTTGGATGAAATTATTGCGATGATTCGCAATTCTAAGAATCGTGGTGATTCACGTGATAATATTATGGATGCTTTTGGATTTACTTATGAGCAAGCCAGCGCAATTGTTGATTTACAACTATATCGTTTATCTTCAACTGATATTGTCCAACTTAAAGCTGAATCTAAGAAGTTAAATCAAGAAGTAGAAGCCTTAAGTCTTTTAATCAACAACAAAGAGTTACTTAATTTGGAAATTATTCGTGAGTTTAATGATCTTAAAGAGCAGTTTGATACTCCTCGCCGTTCTGTTATCGAGGACGAGATTAGCGAGTTAGAGATTGACCACTTGAGTTTAATCAACAATGAAGATGTTATGTTGACTCTTTCCAAAGATGGTTACTTAAAGAAGGTTAGTCTTCGTTCTTATAACTCTTCAAAACCAAATGAGATTACATTAAATGAAGGAGATGTGCCTATATTTATATCTCAGGTTCAAACACTTGACCAGTTAATCTTTGTGACAAATCAAGGTCGATACGGTCATTTGATGGTACATGACATTGAGGAAGCAAGATGGCGTGATCTTGGCTCACACTTAAACCAGTACGTTAAGTTAGAACCCAAGGAACGCGTAGTAAGTGCCTTTATGAGTGAGTCATTTGAAACTCATCAGTTTGTTAATGTTATTACTAAGGAAGGTATGATTAAGAAGACCTTACTATCTGAGTTTGAAGTACGCCGTAATAATCGCTTATATGATTGTATTAACTTAAGTAATAACGATGAGGTTATTGGTGCTTATGTAAGTAGTATAGGTGATGATATCTTGATTGCATCAAGTACTGGTAATATTATTAGGCTAGAGTTAGATGAGATTAATAATCAAGGACTTAGAGCCAAGGGGATGATTGCGATGCGCTTGCGAGCAGGGGATACTGTAAGCAGTGCAGTTCTACTTAAGAATGAAACTGATTTATTTATTCAGTCTAATCGCGGTGGATTTAAACGTATTAAAACAGTTGATATTGCTGTAAACAATAGAGCTACGATGGGTATATTAGCAGCACGTGTTGTGAAGAGTAATCCGCATCTATTTGTTTATGTTGGAGCAGCTAATGTTCAAGACAGTATTCGTCTTTATAAAGACGGTGTTATTAGTGTATTGGAAGTGAAAGATATTCCGATCATGGATTATGATGCTTCGTTCTCAAGTGTTCTTGGCGAAGATCATTATGATATCATTGGTCCTAGTATTTATGCTGAAATGATGAAAGAACCTAAGGTCCTGAAAGAATTAAAGGATGAACCTTTAAAATTAAACTTATAATTGGTATAATATTTGCGCAAACAATCTGGTGTTTTCACCAGATTTGTTTTTAAGAGGATGATAAAAATGAGTAATAAGCAATGTTTAGGATGTGGAGCTATCCTACAAAATAAAGCACCAGGTTTAGGTTATGTAAAAGATTTAGACCAAGACTATTGTCAATCATGTTTTAGATTGCGTCATTATCGTGATTTTAAACATGTAAGAGCGGATGTAGATGAAGCTTCTACATTAGAATTTATCGAGAACTTTGATGGACATATCGTATGGGTTGTTGATATTATGAGACTGAGTCAATCTTTACACGATGGAATGATCCGCTCTTTCAAGGGAAAAAGTGTAGTAATGGTTGTCAATAAACGTGACTTATTACCAAAGAGTGTATCTAATAATAAGTTACGGCATGCAATAATGCGTATGTTAAGAGAGTATAATGTTACGTTAAGCGAAGTAATCTTTGTTTCAGCATTAAAGCTAAACAGTTTGGATGCTTTACTACCTTATTTAGAGGATGCACCATGTGCTTTTGTTGGCAATATAAATGCAGGTAAGTCTTCGTTATTAAACACTTTACTAAAGAGTGAGCAATTAGCTGTGTCTCCTGTTTCATCAACTACCGCTAATATTATTTTTATTGATGGTGAGTATGAAGTATATGATACACCTGGTTTTGTAAAGGAATCAAAATTAGTTAATAAGTATAGTGATGAGAACTTAGTTCAGTTAGCACCTCAAAAGGTTATTAAACCAACGGTATATCAAATATATGAGAAACAGGCAATCTTGATTGGTAATGCTGGGGCTATTATTGTTGATCCAGTTGATACCGTTAAGATTATTAGCTATTTACCGATTAAAACAAAACGAATTAAACCAGACCGTGTTGCGGCCAACTTAGCTCTTGAACATGAGTTTATGATAAAAGACCCAAAGTATCGAAAAAGAAACTGGCCTACGCATCATGAAAAGTTAGATTTAGAAATATTTGATTTAGGTTTTATTACAGTATCAGGTAAGTTAAAAACACTTGAAACTGTTATGGATGAATCTGCAGAAGTAGTCATCAGAAAGGCAATAATTTAATGTTAAGTAATGATAAGAAAAAGAAACTGCGCTCCATTGCGCATGATGAGAAGCCTCTAATATTAGTAGGTAAACAGGGGATCACAGATACACTGTTAGAAAGTTTTGAGATATCTCTTATATCTCATAATTTAGTGAAGATTAGTATTCTTAAAACTTCTCCAACTACAATCGATGAACTTAAAAAAGTTTTAGTAGAACAGTTCTCTTGTGAAGTTGTAAGTAGTGTAGGCCGTGTATTAGTAGTATATCGCTACCATAAGGATGGTCGCATCAAGGTATGAGAAAAGTAATTTTATTTGGTGGTTCCTTTGATCCTATTCATAATGGACATTTAGAGGTAGCTAAGAATGCCCTTAAGGATTTAAAAGCGGAAAGTCTTTGGTTCATTCTCGCAAAGAATTCGCCCTTTAAGAGTGGACATTCAAATTATCATCATCGTCTAAGTATGGTTAAGAAGATGATTGGTTCCTATAATAAAATGAAAGTTAGTACGATTGAAGAAACAATGCCAGAACCCTCATATACCATTGATACAGTTAGATTATTGGTTAAGAAGTATCCTAATACTAAGTTTTATTGGTTGATTGGATCTGATCAAATCAAGGATTTAGATAAATGGAAAGAGTTTGAAGAATTAGATAGTTTGGTTGAGTTTGTTGTATACAAAAGACCAGGCTATGATGAATCTCATAAATATAAAGAAATAAAGGGAAGTCCTATCGATGTTAGTTCTACTAGTATAAGAGAAGGAACTAGCACAAACACACATCCAAAAGTATTGAGTTATATGATGTATGAAGGCCTGTATTTGGATTCAATCTCGAAGACTATGATGAGTGAGAAGCGCTATAAGCACACATTACGGGTAGCTAAGTTAGCTGTTGAACTAGCCTTGGCCCATAATGTTGATGTCAATTTGGCCTATCTAGCAGCCATGTGTCATGATTGGTGTAAAGAGTGGGACGATATTAGCTTGGCAATGAGCATGTTGAATTATGAAGTAAACGTTCATAACGCACTATACCATGGCTTTGCGGCTTCAGATGTGTTAAGTAAGCGATATTATGTTAGAAATAGAGATGTTTTACGTGCGATTAGAAGTCATGTTAGTGGAAGAAGTACAAGTAAGTTAGGAATGATTCTATACATCGCTGATAAGTGTGAACCAGGAAGAAAAGGTGACTCATCTGCACTTTTGCAACTAGCATACAATGATTTAAATAAGGGTTTTAAAGCAGTTAGAAGAGAAAAAGGAGTTAAGTAAAATGGAGTTAAAAGATTTAGTAGTTAAGACTATGGAAGATAAAAAAGGATTAGATATTGCAGTTATTGACTTTAAAAACACAAGTCCTTTAACAGATTATTTTGTGATCTGTGATGCACCTAGCATGCGTCAAGTAAGTGCGATTGCTGATGATGTAGAGAAAGCAATAATAGAAGCAGGTTATGAAATTAGATATCCTGTTAAGCGTAGTGACTCAGGTTGGATTTTAATAGATGCAGGTGATGTAATTGCTCATATTTTCCAAAGTGAAGAACGCGCTCACTATAACTTAGAGAAACTGTATAAGGAATATATTGATTAAACATGCGTAATTATTACGATGCCTTATTTGCTGATATGGAAGGAACGAAGTTGTATGCTGATTTTCTTTTAAAGCATTTAGAGGGGACTAGTGTTATAGAGTTAGCAAGTGGGACGGCTGATTTAATGAACTTGCTAAATGAAAAATTTGATTATAAAGGTGTTGATATTGATGCTAATATGATTGAGAGCGCCGTTTTAAAGTATCCTCATTTGAAAAGCAGTATTGTAGAAGGTAACTTCTTGAACTATCGAGAAGATAAACGATATGATTCACTTGTTTGTGTTGGTGATAGTTTGAATTATTTACAAAATAAAGATGAACTAAGTCAGTTTGTTGAAACTGCTGTATTGCTCTCTGATCATATTATTGTTGACTTTCACCATCCATATAGACTAAAAGAGTTTGAAGACTCTTATTTTGAAGAAGGTAGTACAGACAATTTTGATTATCTTTATAATATTGAAGTTTATGAAGATAAGCTAGTTCATACAATTAACTTTTTAGATGGTACCTTTGATACAGTTGTTCAGTGGGTATTTAATCCGAAAGATATCTTTGGTCTATTTGCTAAGTTTGGCTATCGCGCAAAAGTATATACCGACTTTGATGACGAGGGTATCTTAGATGAAGGCGAGAAACTAATGGTGATTTTTAATAGAGGAGAAAACGTATGATTTTAATTATTGCAGCGATGAATGAAGAGCGTGATGCTCTACTTTCTTTGTGCACAGATATTAAAAATGAAGTAATTAAAGGCATTGAGGTCGCTACGGCTAAGTTAGATGACAGGGATGTTGCAGTTGCATTAAGTGGCATAGCTCTTGTCAATGCGGCATTCACAACTTCAATATTATCAGAAGTTTTTAAACCGAAAGTTGTAATTAATATTGGCAGTGCTGGGGGGTTAATTGATTCTCAAGTTGTGGGAGATATATGCATCGCAAGTGAGCTGCGGCAACATGATTTAAACATTGGTGATACTACACATACTGATGCTAGGTTTGTGAGTACTAGTGATGCAACGCTTCAAAGTTATGCTGCTGAAGCTGTTAAAGACCTTAACTTAACTTCATACAATGGTCTCATTGTATCGGGTGATCAGTTTGTAGTTCATAATTCATATGAATTAAATAGAATTCATGAACTGTATAACGATGCAATTTGTGTTGAGATGGAAGGTTATGCTATTGGGATGGTTGCCTCTAAGCTTAATATTCCTTACTTAATACTAAGGTCTTTATCTGATGTGCCTTTAAAACAAGGTAATGAGATCGATTTTGAAACGTATTTACCACTTGCCGCCAAGAATAGTTCTGCTATATGTAGAATAGTAATAAATCGAATATAAGAAAAGCCTAATCAATTTGCGATTAGGCTTTAGTTTTACTCTTCGTCATAAGGACCGTTCCAAAGATTTTGTGTAACAAGCCAAGTTGTTAAACTTTTTTCGGTAA
>CAZEQW010000018.1:0-7966 GCA_964514505.1 uncultured Erysipelothrix sp.
GGATATAATCCAATCGACACAATACTACCCATCACTGCTTGCGTTGCATTTACTGATATAGAGGCAATAAAACTAGGATATCCCCCTAATAAGAAAGCATCCGTAGCACCATACAATAGCAACATTATTAACGACCCAACAACAAAGGCTAAACTAACCCACTTGCCCTTTAATCTTTTTAGTAACTTAAATACAGCATACGCCATAAATCCCTTTATTAACCCAGTAAATATAGCATATTGCGCATAACCACTTAATATATCCGCTAACATACTACCCATTGATGCAGCAAATACCGCATGCCTAAGTGGCGTAATAGCCGCCACGATCATAACCGCAACATCCCCTAAGTTAAAGTAGCCACCTACTCCAAATGGAATAACTGTAAATACAGTAACACTAGCAATTAAAGCAGTATATAGTGCAATAAGCACAATATTCTGAACTCTTTTAGTTTCACCACTCATAAGAACACTTTACCTTTCCACAAATGACCATAGCCATTCACAACATCAACCATTTTCAATACAGGCTTACCAGAAGGTTGCACTTTCGTTAAAGTAATAATACCACCATCAACCGCAACATCCACGCCATCTTGATTAACATCTAATACTAAACCAAACTCATAACTATGACTCTTTTCAACAAACTTAGCTCCATGTAATTTTATATTAACATCATCTAAGACTCCATAACCAACCGGCCATGGTACTAAACCACGAATATGATTATACACATCAACACCAGGCTTCTTAAATGAAATATATTCTTCCTCACGCGTTATCGCATAAGCATGCGTAACTTCCGATTCATCTTGCTTAACTGGTAAGAGTGTCTTATCTAGATACTTAGGTAAATCAGTATGAATTAAGTCCTTAGACACTTCCATTAACTTAGCTTCAACATCACCAAATGTATCATCAAACGCAATATCAACACTACGCTTAGATATCATATCTCCTGAATCCATTCCCACATCCATCAACATTAGCGTAACACCCGTTTCACTATCACCATTTATGATTGACTTATGAATCGGTGCCCCACCACGGTACTTCGGTAATAAAGAAGCATGAACATTTAAATTCTTATACTTTGGATAATCAAGGATTGCCTTTGGCACTATCTGTCCATAAGCACATGTTACTATAAGATCTGGTTTAAGATCCAAAACCAAGTCCATTTCTTTTCTAATATTAACAGGCTGAACAACCTCTATATTATGAGCTAAAGCCATTTCCTTAACTGCACTAGCCTTTAATATCCGTTTACGCCCAAAAGGACGGTCTGGTTGAGTAACAACACCAACAACATTATAACCATCTTCTAATAACTGATTTAACACTACACAAGAGAACTCAGTAGTTCCCATAAAAATAACACGCATTAATATCACTTCCCGTTCCTAATTATAGCATAGGTTTACACTAATATGGATATCCTAGTGATTAAAGTATCGCTAGATTGTATATAGCGCTTACATTTGATATGATATATAAACAAGGAGGCTAGTTATGGCAAATATTAAGTCAAGAAAAAAACAAGTGCGCAAGGATGCTCTCAAAAACAATACGAACAAAAGACATAAAAGTTCACTAAAGACATCACTAAAGCATTTCAATACTGCAATAGAAGCTAACGACAAAGAAAAAGCCCGCGAACTTCTATTAACAACGACACGTCTATTAGACCGATCCGTTACACAAGGTGTACATACAAAGAACTATGTAAACAGACACAAGTCAAATATTCATAGAAGATATAACACTTTAGAAGCATAAAACACTCCAACCGGAGTGTTTTATTATGCCATTAACTCAATCATAAATACTTCAAATGCAATATAGGCATCCACCTCACCAAGCTTAACTCCCTGATCAATTAAAGCCAACGTATTAAGTGCTTCAATAACATTAGGCAATCTACCTACCTGGTTCTTATTAATATACCACAGCTGACCACTAGACATGCGCAACTGTGATGCAATAGCATCATCAGAAAACCTCAAACTTCTAAGTGTTTCAACTTGATATATGCTACGCAACGAAGAAGCAATCAAGGGTAAAAGTGACAAAGGCTCCTGCTTTTGGACTAACAAATCATGATAGATTCTAAAAGCCAGCTTAGCATCCTTGGCAATCAATGCATTACCTAGTGCAAATATATCCTTAGTGATATCTAGAGATATCAAAGCATCAACATCATCTACTTCAACACGCTTATTTAATAACGAAAGTTTATCAACTTCCATCTCAAGTCGCATATAATCATCACCCAAATTAGTGACAAGAAGACGCTTAGCATCAGAGGATATCTCTAGCTTACGATCCTGAATCAAGGCATCCAAGCGTTTTACTACACTACCTTGAGCTTCCTTCTCCTTAACTAAAACATGTTCCGATGCTACCTTTGACAATACCTTACTAATTGCATGCTTCTTTTCAAGTTTTTTAGGTAACCACAAGATAAAAACAACATTAGGCATCTGAATGATTGCTTCCAACATTGAAGCATCAACCTTACTAACATCCTTCTCACTTTCAATATGCACAAACACCAATCTAACTTCATGAAACATTGAAACCGTACAAGCCGCTTCAAGCACACGCGTAAAATCAAAACCAGCTTGAGTACTCAAAAAATCAGAACGCTCAAAGTCTGAATATTTATCAACAATCTCCGCAACCTTCTCAAGTCCAAGAAATCTATTATCACCATATATTACATGTATCATCTCATCATCCTTTTTTTCATTATACCAAATCCACCATGCTCTGACACAACAATATCAAAAAAAGGCAATAAATAAATACTTGTTGTCCCTTCTATACTTGTTTGAACACTAACAACACGATGCTTTTCTAAAAGAGCCATAACTTCAATGGAAGGATGCCCATACGACTTAGGATCGCTACTAATTAAAGCAAGCTGAGGCCTAATTGACTTAAGAAACACATTTGAAGTACTTGTTTTAGAACCATGATGCCCTAACTTAAGAACATCAACACGCAAATGTGGGTACTTCCTTACAATATCATTTTCAACTTCTACACCAGCATCACCCATGAACATAAAAGACGTACCAAGTAGCTTCATATAGTAAATCAAGCTATTATCATTCTCATTATCATAGTTTTTAGTTTCTATATGAACCATCCCCATAATATCAACACCACTGTCAAGCACGATCTCACCAACATCAAAATCTCTAACCAGATTATTTAAAGAACCAATATGATCATGATCATCATGAGTAATCACCACAACATCAATCGCCTTGACACCCTTTTTATGAAGATTTCTCTTTAAACTAGAGTACGCACTCTCTTTACCAGTATCAATCAAAATCGTATAAGCATTAAAAGGATACTGAATTAAAAAAGCATCCCCTTGATATACATTAAGCATGCTTACCCTCATGATTGGAAAATAGCACAAAAGAAGCGCCAACAGAGACATGCTAATTATTAACTGTTTTTTATCTAATATTAAAAAAGAAAAAATAAACAACAACGGTGGCGCACCAACAATCAAAAATCGACTCATTTCAATACTATGTAATAAACCAAGAATAAACTCACTAATAAAACTTAATCTCAAAAATACTAAGCAACTTATAACTCCGGCTAATACCCTTGTTAAAGGATAGAAACACACTTCAATAATATTCAAACGACCAAATAAATGCCACAACATAAACATCCTAACCATATACTCATTGATATTGTGGAACTTATAGTGAATATGCTTCATTAAAAAAGGACCATAAACCAAGTAGAAACCTGGATATAATGCACAGCTTGGATACAATAGTAAAAGTATTAATATTTGGTGGTGGCGATCTACTAACTCTCTTAGTAAGATTCTAAGTACCGCAAACACCCAACCAAAAAAAATTCCATAAAAAACAATCAAACTAACTCTTAGTAAACTTATTCCTTTATCACCAATGAAATAACTATACACAAGTTCCACTAGCAATATAAAGCCAGACAATTGTAAAGATAAATATGAAAACAATGTATTACTATCATGACTAAAGTAATTGAACACATTATCATACTTACTGATACGATTCCAAAATACACTTCGTAGAGTTTTATCTTTAACCAAAGTAACATTATCAAAAGTTGTATACCCCTTATAATGACGCATCTTTTGATATAAGTTAACATCTTCTCTTACTAACTTCCCCTTAACCCTAACCTTGCTTCCTAGTTTTAAGTCATGTTCACCAATAATATCTATAGTATTCAAACCTTGCCTTAAACTAACACGATAAGGACTAACAGTTTCGACTATATAGTTACTACTTATTAAAGGTAGACCATTAAAACTAATATAGAAAAATATCACAGAAACTATCCACCACTTAATAACTCTTTTACTATAAATTAACCGAAATGAAAACATGACAAAAATAAAGATTTGCATCCACTTATAGTTAAAGACCGACATAAGAAAAAGACCCCATACTAAATACATATGGTATCCTTTAGCTTGTCAAAAACTTTAGGTCCAATCCCCTTTACGTTTTGAATATCTTCAATAGATTGAAACAAGCCATTCTCACTTCTATAGTCTATGATTCTTTGCGCAATAGCAGCACCAACACCCTTTAAAGTCATTAACTCTTCTACAGTTCCATTATTCAACGAAACACATGGAACCTCCTTAACTATTGGAAGATTAACTAAATCATTATGATTAAGAATCTGCAAAGGATTTAAGGCATTAATATCAACATCTTTGGGTAGATCATAGTTCTCTAATACGCTCTCTAAGGTATCATACTTATCAATATTAAGACGCGTATCTTGTCCTTTATAACGAATGGTTATTGTACTTCTTTCATTATTCACAATAAAAGGGTGCCACTCTAATTTATATAGACTAAAGACCCCTATGCCCATAAACAGAAGCCAACCTAAAATAATTCTTTTCATCCAATCACCAATAGTAATTAGATTTCATTAGAGCGATACCCTAAACTACTTATATTATTTCACTTAACTTAAGACTAACATCCTTAAACTTATCTTCATCAAACACAACACCACTCTCAAGGTAAATCCTCACATCTTTACGCTTATCAAACTTATTCGCAAACAAGATGCCTTGGATCGTATTGTGCTCATCAAGATACGCTACAGTAAAGTTTTTAGAGTCCATTGAACCCCTTACTACACTGCGATACCAATTACTGGCATGCCCCAAATACTCAAATGTTTGATCATATTGATCAGTCCAGAAATAAGGTATCGTATTAAATACACTACTTCTATTATTTATTATATTCTTAGCAGCTGAAACACCTTGGTTGTAGGCATTCTCCCAGTGTTCAATATGAATGAGCTTCCCCTTATAAGGCCAAGATACCACATCACCTGCTGCATAAACATCTTTTATTGACGTCTCATTATAATCATTTACAACAATCGTACCATTAAGCATCTCTAAATTAGGATGACTTATTGATGGATTTGGAACTACACCAACACCAATAATCAACATTTCCGCCTTAATAGTCTCATTCAAATTTGTTGAAACAGACTTAATACGGTTATCGTTGTCTACATTTAAATTTGTAGTTTCAACACTAGTGATTATTCTAACTCCATGATCACTATGCATCTTCATAAAGTACCTAGATACATCTTGACCTAAGATAGAACCAAGTGGATATGCTGCACGTTCAAGTACAGTTACCTTCTTGCCCATTTGATTTAGACTCGACGCCAACTCTAAACTAATAAATCCACCACCAATTAAGACGACATTATCAACATGCTTAGCATAGTGTTTAATGGCCAGAGCGTCTTTATAAGTTCTTAAATAGAAGATACCTTGTGCATCAACATTATCCATCTTTAATCTTCTAAGTTTAGAACCGGTTGCAATTAATAACTTATCATATGAAAGTATTTCTCCATTACTTAAAGAAACAGATTTCTGTTCTGGATCAAACCCATTTACATTTGTGTTCAATCGAAGTTCAACCTTATTATAGAAATCTTCACTCTTAAGAAATGGCGCAGTATTATCATCCCCTCTCATCCACTGTTTTGACAATGGATAAGTATTATATGGGGGGGTCTCTTTTCTATCAATCAAGATAATCTTTCCCTCATACTTATTATTAATTAAAGCACTTGCGGCATGAAGACCAGTGATAGAAGCACCAACAATTATAATTGTTCCTTTCATAGTATCATCTCCTACTTAAATATTATGCCTATATAAAAGAAACAACAAGTATCATGCTTAAATACAAAAAAATAAGACCGAAGTCTTATTTAATTGCGATAATTTTAACTTGGTAAGGCTTCTCAACCTTAACGGTAACTGTGTCACCAGCTTTTTTATCCATCATAGCTTGTACTAATGGAGAAACATTTGATAATAATCCATTATCAGGATCCGCTTCTACACTACCAACGATTGTGAATGTTTCTTCTTCATCAAAATCCAAATCAAGAATTGTAACTGTAGCACCTAAGCGTACTGTCTTATTCTTAGTATTATTGTTTTCAATTAAAACAGCATTCTCAATTGTCTTTTCTAGCTCACGAATCTTAGCCTCAACATAAGCTTGACGATCACGGGCTGCATCATAGTCAGCATTCTCAGATAAATCACCTTGAGCACGTGCTTCACGCAACTCATCGATTACACTTGGACGCTCAACTTCAATATAGTGACGCAACTCACGATTTAAGTCATCAAGACCCTTCTGGGTTACTGGAATTTTTTCATTCATAATTATACACTCCTATTTTCTTTGTTAATAATACTACTTATCTTCGTCGTTAGCAAATCTATCGCGACTTTATTACGCGCACCCTCTGGAATAATAATATCAGCATAGCGCTTAGATGGTTCAATAAACTGATCATGCATGACTCTAACTGTTGTCATATAGTGATCCATAACTTGCATCATTTCACGACCACGTTTACTAACATCTCTAGATAATCTACGGATAAATCTCACATCTGCTGGGGCATCCACAAAGACTTTAATGTCTAGCAAATCCCTAACTTCCGAATTATCCAACAATAATAAACCTTCGATAACTAAAACATCCACGACCGTAACGACTTCAGTACGTTTACTACGCGTATGTTCAACAAAATCATACGTTGGTTTCTCAATTGACTTGCCTTCTTTTAAACAACGCAAATGTTCCACCATTAAATCCGTATCAAATGCAAAGGGATGATCATAGTTTACTTCAATTCTCTCTTCCATTGGTATATTACTTTGGTCTTTATAATAGTCATCCATTGAAATGATATGAACAGATTGTTGATCACCAAAGTAATTCTTTAACTGCTTCGCAATTGAAGTCTTCCCAGAAGCACTGCCCCCAGCAATACCTATTAATAAAGGTTTCATAAAACTATCTCCCTCTCAACTCTTTAACTTTCTTATCGTGCTGTTCAAAAGTTTTGGAATAGTACACAGTACCATCACCACCTTCATAAACATCAGCAACGAAGAAATAATAATCATGCTTTGTGTAATTCAATGTATTTTTAATGGCTTCAATAGTTGGATTTAATATAGGTCCAACCGGTAAGCCTGGATTTAGATATGTATTGTATGGTGACTCAATCTTTTGATTCTTAAATAACTCACAATCCTGCCATCCATTAAACTCATATAATGTATAACACACTGTAACACTAGATTGTAGTTTCATATCAGATTTTAAGCGATTCATGAAAACACCCGCTACCATTAACTGATTACTGCTATCGCCAGCTTCATACATTACTATTGAAGATAGATTGAACACATCATGAACACTCATTTCCGATTTACTAAACTCATCTTTTATACTCAAGTACTTCTTTTCAGTATTATCTAAGATAAATTCAGTGATTTTCTTAGCACTCATATTCTTAGTAAAGTTATACGTATCTGGATATAAGTACCCTTCTAATAGAACACGAACATC
>CAZEQW010000018.1:8066-16750 GCA_964514505.1 uncultured Erysipelothrix sp.
CCTACTTTAAGTGCATTCTTCGCATTAATCTTTACATAAATTTTAGCCATAAAGCTATCTTTAATTAAACCATCATTCTCTAGATTCTCTAGAACCTCATTCATGGTATCCCCTGATGACACATCAAAAACAACAGGTTTATCATCTCCCACTGGTTTTAATGCACTAAAATACGAATAGACCATAAAAGAAAATACAACGAGTAAACCAAGTAGTATTTTCTTTGTTCTATTTTTAGACTTAGGCTTCTTCGCCATCTTCTTCAATCACAAATGTATTGAATACTTCTTCAATCATTGCCCACTCATCCTCATCAGTAATGTCTTCCAAAGTTCCCTCTTCAGTATATGAGGAAACTAAGACTTCACCTGTTTCGTTGTTTGGATCAATATAAAGAACATAGTTTTTACCTCTGTTTTCATCCGCAAAAGTAAATAAAATTTCCATTTCAATTTCGTTGTCATTTTCATCAATAATTATGATTTTCTTTTCATCTAACATAATCACGCCTCCTTGGTATATTTCCTTGTTATTATAGCACAGTGTTAGTGTGTTTTGTGCAAAATAAGTGCACAATAAAGGCCTACACTAAATGTATAGACCCTTAAAATTATAAACTATCTAAGTAATTTTGAAGTATGCCAACAGCAGCCACTTGATCAATGACTTTTTTACGTTTCTTTCGAGACATATCCATTTCAATCAACTGACGTGTTGCTTGTTTGGTCGTCATACGCTCATCTTGTAAGATGACCTTAATATCAAACCAAGACTCCAACATTGCTTTAAACTCTTCTGATATAAGGGCACGTTCGCCAATATCATTATTCATCATCTTAGGATATCCCAATACCATCAGACTAATCTTTTCTTCTTCAAGAATTTCTTCGAATAAAGGTTTTAACTCCTCTAGATTCCCTTCATAATATAATGTTTTATAAGGGTGCGCAAACATCTTTAAACCATCCGAAAGACTAACACCACATGTCTTCGAACCAAGATCCAAGCCCATTATTTTAGCTACTTTTAGATTCATTTGTTCTCCAAGTAGAAACGAACCAGCTCTTCGATAATTTCATGACGCTCTATCTCTTGAATAATAACACGTGCGTTATTATGAGATGAAATATATGCAGGGTCATTTGAAATTAAGTAACCAGTTATTTGACTCACTGATTTATAGCCTCGATCCTTTAGAGCATCGTCTACTTGATGAAGAATTTCACGAATATGCTCGCGACGAATTTCGGTAGCATCATAAGCCATAGTTTCTGTTAATTTTTTTGAAGTCAATGTCATCACTCCTTTTTTACTTTATATTCATTTTATCACAAAACAGTGAAAATGCCTCACTTAGTTTAGAAATATCTTTTCCACCAGATTGCGCAAAGTTAGGACGACCCCCACCATTACCACCTGTAGCTTGTGCCAATGCCTTAGCAATATCGCCTGCCTTATGGCCCAATCCAATTGCTTTTTCACTACTTGATACTAAGAAGGATACATTGCTAGTGCCTTTATTAGCTACAACCACTATATCAACTTTATCTTTAAGTCGATCTACAATATCACTTGCGATTGCTTTATCTAAGTTACTCTCTTCAATCCATAATGTACTTAAACCATCTGATTCAACCACATCATTAATATAGTCATTAATCTTCGCACGCATAGCATCTTTTAATAACGCATCATAATTTGCTTGTAGTGCTGCCTTTTCTTCGTCTAACTCATCAAGTCTTTCAAGAATAGTTTTCTGGTTTGGAACTTTTAATGCCTCTCTGATTGACTTCAACTCATTTGATTGTGCATCAAACAAATCATAAGCCCCTAAGCTTGTTTTACCGACAATACGACGTACTCCAGACCCAACAGATTCCTCAGACACTAACTTAAATACTCCGATTTCTCCTGTATTATAGGCATGCGTTCCTCCACATAACTCTTTAGAGATTGAACCCATACTTACAACACGAACACGCTCACCATACGTGTCACCAAACAGAGCCATAGCCCCTGTTTTCTTAGCATCTTCTAAACTCATAATATCAGTTCTAATTTCAAGCGATTGTGCTATCCATTTATTAACTAAATGCTCTATCTTACTTAACATCTGGGCATCTAATCTTTCAATATGAGTAAAGTCTAATCTAAAGTAATCCTCATCTACGTAGGAACCCGCTTGATTAACACTTGTTCCAACTAGCTCATGTAACGCAGCATGAAGAAGGTGAACCGCAGAGTGATTCTTTTGAATAAGAACACGACGATCACGATTAACTTCAAGTACAACCTTATCACCAACACTCAACACTTCATCAGTACTAACATGATGCAAATGTTGCCCTGCATTAGCCTTTGTGACATTCACAACCATACCATTATTAATAGTACCAATATCACTAACTTGTCCACCACTCTCAGCATAAAATGGTGTAATATCTACAGCTACTAAACCTTCACCGCTGAAACTTTCACTGCTATGTCCATCAACAAAAATACCTGTAATTACACTTTCAGTTCTTAAAGTATCATAAACAAACTCGCTTGCTACTTTAAAATTCAGGATATCTTCTTGCTGAGATGACATTGATTCTGTTTTAGATCGTGCACCACGAGCACGCTCCTTTTGAGCTTCTAACTCAGACTTAAAGCCTTCAAAATCAACCTTTAGGTTATGCTCCAGTGCAATCTCCTGTGTTAACTCAATTGGGAATCCATAAGTATCATACAATTTAAAGGCAACATCCCCATCGATGTGATCTCCATCAATCTTTTCTATAGCCCCTAATAATAAACGTTCTCCTTCAACCAATGTCTTCGCAAAACGCACTTCTTCATTAAGAATAAGTTTCTTTAAATCATCCGGTCTGTTTAGTAAATCAGGATAGAAATCCTTCATCGTTTCAATAACATCGTCCACTAAAATATGAAGGAATGATTCATTTATATTCAAGACACGCCCAAAACGAACTGCACGACGTAAGATTCTACGTAGAACATAACCTCTTCCTTCATTAGAGAACATAGCTCCATCATTTAATGCGAACACTAATGTACGAATATGATCGGCAATAACTCTATAAGCCATTGTATTATCTTTATATTTAATATCAGTCATAGACTCGACATGTTTAATAACAGGTGCAAATAAGTCTGTATCAAAGTTAGTCTCTGCTTCTTGAATAATACTTACTAAACGTTCAAACCCCATACCGGTATCAATATTTTTCTGTGGAAGTTCCTTAAATGTCTTAGGGTCCCCACCATCAACACCATCATATTGAGAAAAAACGACGTTCCATACTTCTAAATAACGGTCATTCTCAATATCTTCAAAGAATAGCTTTTCACCAATACCATCTGGATCATACTTTTCCCCTCGATCATAGAATATTTCCGTATTAGGACCACATGGACCATCACCAATTTGCCAGAAGTTATCATCTGTCTTTAAGATACGCTTGGGATCAATACCAATATGATTCACCCATATATCATAAGCTTCAGTATCATCTGTATGGACACTAACATACATCTTATCTAAATCAAATCCAACCCACTCTTTAGAAAATAAAAACTCATAAGCAAATTCAATCGCTTCTTTCTTAAAGTAATCGCCAATTGAAAAGTTACCTAACATCTCAAAAAAAGTATGGTGGCGAGCTGTATACCCAACGTTTTCAATATCATTAGTACGAATTGACTTTTGAACATTAACAATACGAGGATTCAGTGGTTTAACACTTCCATCAAAATACTTCTTTAAAGCAGCTACACCAGAATTAATCCACAATAAAGTATCATCGTCAATAGGAACTAGAGGAGCTCCTGGCTCAACCATATGACCTTTACTCTTAAAATAGTCTAAAAATAACTCTCTAACTTCATTACCTGTTCTATATTTCATTTAATTAATCTCCTTTACAAGCATAAAAAAACATCCCTAAACAGGAACGTTCTCACGCGGTACCATCCTGATTCATACTAAACGTATGCACCTCAATTATTCTTAACGCGAAATATACGGAATGTTTTGCATTCATCTAAAAAAGTAGCATCTACATCCTTAGCTTGAAATGTCCCACCACCCATTTCTCTCTGTAAAGCCTTATATGTAGATATGTCTTTTCTGCGATATTAAGCATATTTTAGCACATTCAAACTGCATTTGGTACTATTTATATCTAATTACTTGACAATCACCAACTAAGGTCTATAATATCATTCATATAAAGACTTATTTATAGAGGTTGCGGTGCAGATGAGTACAAGGACGAGCAGGCATGCTAAGAGAACTTGGAAAGGCAATCACCGCCGAACGTTAGAGACTGGCAGGTATCTAATGTGGGGTTGCAGGGAATACTTGCAGCACTCCTTCAACCGAAGAGGCGCTAGTTTAGAGATGATCACAAAGACCTATCCTAGCGATGGGTCTTTTGTATATATAGGAGGTCATTTTAGATGATGAGAAGAATTATGGCATTGGCACTGGGCCTATTAGTGCTAACAGGATGTGCAAGTGAAACACCATCCAACCAAGATAGTCCATTAGTTGTTGGAATGGAATGTGCTTACCCACCATTTAACTGGATTCAAAACAACGGATCAGATTTTGCTGTTGAAGTAGAAGGCGGCATGTACTGTGATGGTTATGACGTTCAAATCGCAAGAGCCATTGCAGATGGATTAGATAGAGAACTAAAGATTAGTGTTAACCCTGTTTTCGATGCACTAATTACAGATGTTCAAAATAACAAGATTGACTTAATTATTGCTGGTATGACAGATACACCAGATCGTCGAACTGCAGTAGACTTTACGGATGTTTACTATAATACAAGTTTAGTATTAATGGTTCGTAAGGACTCAGCATATGCAAATGCTACTTCAATTCAAGACTTTGCAGGTGCACGTGTTGCCGCTCAAACTGGAACAGTTCATGATGAACTTATCGAGCAAATCAATGGTGTAGATCACCAATTGACAGTTCAAAACTTCCCGCTACTTGCTACACAACTTAGCAATAAAGCATTAGATGCATTTGTTTCTGAGAACGTAGTGGCTGAAGCTATTGCTGCATCAAACCCAGACTTAACATATATTACTTTCACTGAAGGTAATGGATTCCATATTGATGAAGATATGAGTGTTTCAGTAGGTTTAGCTAAAAACAGCCCATTAAAAGATCAAATCAATACAGTACTTGCTGGTATCAGCGAGGAACAACGTACTGAAATGATGAACGCAGCCATTAGTCGTCAACCTTAATGTTTAACTTTTTAACAGGAACGATCCCCCACGATTTCATTGGGGGCGTTCTTTACATTCTACAAAAATATGGTTCCCTATTTGTTAAGGGACTCATAAATACATTAATCCTAGCATTACTTGGAACAATCTTTGGTTTAATATTAGGGCTGCTAATATCACTGATTAGAACACAAGAAGATAATGATAGCGATAAAACTTTAACGCGCCTCCTTAAGAAAACAGGTCGTGGTTTCTCAATTGTATATATTCAATACTTAAGAGGAACACCAATGCTTGTTCAAGGTATGATGGTATATCTTGGTCTTAGCAATATGGGCATAAAAGTTAACTCATTATTACTAGGTGTATTAGTTATTTCTGTTAATACTTCAGCATATATGGCTGAAATCCTACGCGCTAGTATTACAGGTATCGATAAAGGTCAAATGGAAGCAGCACGCTCCATTGGTATGACACAAACACAAGCAATGCGTTACTTCATTTTGCCACAGGCTATCAGAAACGCCATACCAGCATTTGGTAATGAGTTTGTTGTTAACGCCAAAGATTCATCAGTGCTAAACGTTATATCAGTAGCTGAACTTTACTATCAGGCCACAATGGTAGGTAGTATCCATTATCGCTATATTGAACCACTATTTGTTATATCACTAATATACCTAACAATTACATTAGTAAGTACCAAAGTACTTAACTACGTTGAAGTTAGAATGGACAGACCAAAGAGTATGTATCCAAGTTCTGATACACACCATCATCACCATATAGAGAAAGCAGGTTAATCATGACACAACCCTTAATAGATATTCAAAACTTAAGTAAGTCATTTGGATCACTTCGTGTACTCAATGATATTAACCTTCAAATCAACAAAGGTGAAGTTGTCACATGTATTGGTTCAAGTGGAAGCGGAAAGTCAACACTACTCCGTTGTATTAATCAACTTGAAAAATGGGATACTGGTTCTATTAAGTTCGAAGGAAAGAGTATAACTGACCCAGATATTAATGTAAATAAGTATCGTTCTCAAGTAGGTATGATATTTCAATCCTTTAATCTATTTGATAATAAGTCAGTTTTAGAAAACTTAACAATCGGACCGATTAAAGTTTTAAAGATTAGTAAAGAAGAAGCAGAAAAAAATGCCCGTCATTTCTTAGAAAAAGTAGGCATGATTGATTTTATTAATAGCAGTACTAAAACCCTATCAGGGGGACAGAAACAACGAATCGCCATTGCCCGAGCATTGTGTATGAAACCAAAGTTTCTACTCCTAGACGAGCCTACATCGGCTCTAGACCCTGAAACAGTAGGTGATGTACTCAATGTAATCAAAGATTTAGCCAAAGAAGGCTATACAATGTTTGTGGTTACCCACGAAATGGCTTTTGCAAGAGACATTAGTGATCGCGTTCTATTCATGGACTCAGGTATTATCCTAGAACAAGGATCACCAGAAGAATTATTCAGTAATCCAAAACACGAAAGAACACAAAAATTCTTAGAGAGATTCATCAAGTAGCTAAACGCTACTTTTTTTCTGCCATAATATAACTCAGAATTAAACTAACACTAACTATCAAAACACCATATAAAGTAACATTATATTCTTTAACTCCCAATAGAACAAACAACAAAATAACAGCTGGATGAATCAAGTAAACATATTTAGATACTCCCCTTAGTTTTCTTCCAAGCCTCACACTCATTATACTAGGCAAACGCAACAAACTAACAACTAAATAGAACGATACCGGAACAGTCATCAGTAGAAAGTTCAGATTAAACCGTTCAATATCATTAATCAAGTAACTCTCAAGCACCAATAAAACAACAAAGAACGCTAGCTTATAAACACTATACTTAATCTTAGTTAGATCAATACGCCCTACTACATATCCTAATACCACAAAAAATAATCCAAAGAACAAGAAATTTCGTGTTGTATAAAAGATTGACATATAACTTGAAACAATGCCTTGAAGCACACCGGGTAGTAATCCATAGTAAGACTCCGTTAAACCAAATAAAAATAAACCAAAGGAGATTCCTAATAATACTCGAACATTCCATTTCCTTTTATTCCAATATTTAAGAATACCCAATGATAGAAATGTAGCCGGATAATACCACAAGTGATAATACGATCCCATATAGAAGTAAGCTACTACAATCACAACTGGAATTAGTACAACGATACTTAAAGTATTCAACGACAAGGTACCAACGACATCTAATATTAAATCTTTATATTCAAAAACACTCAAAATTAAAACAGGAATATAAACCAAGAACCAAAAAGAGTAATTCTTAACTAAGTTTCTAATATATCTTGATTCATACATGCTATCGTTCTTACTTTTAATACTTACTAGATAACCACTAACTATAAGAAAAAAAGGAACAGCAACCCTCACTATTACATCATTAATCACAAAGTGTAAATCTTTATTTATATACACTAGAAACTCACCGTGCAGGATTATAATCAACACAGAAAAAACAAACCTAAAGAAGTCCAAATTAACCATAGTGTGAGTTTTGGTATCTATCTTAGGTTGCAGAAATATAGATAACACCAGAAGCACTGGTATTAAGATTGAAAGAATTAAGCCAATATTCATAATTTCATTATACAAAGATATAAAAAGAAAAGCGAGATAAACTCGCTTACTCAAATAAATCAGTAGATAAATAACGTTCCCCAGTGTCAGGTAAAAGAGCAACAATCTTTTTATCCTTATTTTCAGGACGCTTCCCAATCTCCAGTGCAGCATATAAAGCTGCGCCGCTAGATATTCCAACCAATACTCCTTCATGCTTCGCAATATTACGCGCCGCATTAAATGCCTCATCAGTACTTACCGCAAATATTTCATCGTAAATATCTTCGTCTAATATATCAGGAATAAACCCTGCTCCAATACCCTGAATTTTATGAGGCCCTGGTTCCTTACCAGCTAAAACTTGCGAATCAATAGGCTCTACCGCCACAATCTTAATATCAGGATTCTTCTCTTTAAGATATCGACCGGCACCCGTTATCGTACCACCCGTACCAACACCTGAGACAAAGATGTCTATATCATTCATTGCTTCATATATTTCTTTACCTGTAGTTTCATTATGAATCCTAACATTAGACTCATTCTCAAACTGAGAAGGAATAAAAGCATTTTCATGCCTAGAGGCTATCTCCTGCGCCTTAGCAATTGCACCCTTCATACCATTAGCACCTGGTGTCAATATGATCTCAGCTCCTAATGCACTCATTAGTCGACGTCTTTCCACACTCATTGTATCTGGCATCACAATAATTAAACGCATTCCTAAAGCCGCAGTTACCATTGCCAAGCCAACTCCAGTATTACCACTAGTTGCCTCAATGATCAAAGAATCCTTATTAATTC
>CAZEQW010000019.1:0-9289 GCA_964514505.1 uncultured Erysipelothrix sp.
CGAGTGTTGTTTTGGGCTTTGCGCACTTAGATAACTATGAAGAAACAACAGCTTATGAAGAGGAACAGACGATTGCGAATATGGATATGAATATTCGTCAAGTGTTTGTGGACTGGGCAACGCAGCACTCAATGCTAGTGCGTCGATTACGCCCAGACCGTTACTTACTGTTATTGAATGAAGAAATTTATCAGAATATAAATAAAGAACGATTTGAAATTATTAATACAATTCGTAAGGAAGCACGAGACTTGGATAGTAGTATTACTTTATCATTGGCGTTTGCGCGCAAGAGTGATAATTTTCGTGAGTTAGAAGAGATGGCTAATAAAGCATTGGAGTTGGCGCAAAGTCGTGGTGGTGACCAAGCAGCTATTAATACTAAGGAAGAATCGATGCGCTACTTTGGTGGTAGTGTTGAGACTGTTGAAAAACGATCTAAAGTTAGAGTGCGTTTGGTTGCGCAAAACTTAGGCGAGTTAATTAGTCAAAGTAAGAAGGTATTAATACTGGGTCATCAAATGATGGATTTTGACTGTATGGGAAGTGCGCTTGGCATTGATGCCATTGCGAAAGTATACGGGGTTGATTCATATATCATTCTTAAAGAGGGTGATATAGAGAGTAAGTTAGATGAATCTATTAATGAGAATAGAGAAGAACTAGTTAAACATCATCAATTTGTGACTCCAGATGAAGCGTTGCAGTTGTGTGATGAAGGGGCTCTTTTGGTTATGGTAGATCACCATAACACGCAGCAATCTCAAGTACCTGAGTTAATTGAAATTGCAGAAAACATCGTGGTTGTAGATCACCACAGGCGTACAGGGGAATTTACCTTTAAGCCTAAAATCAATTATATTGAACCTTCGGCTTCAAGTGCAAGTGAATTGGTAGTGGAGTTGTTTCCATATCATAAACATAATGTGGCGATATCAGCATTATCAGCAACCATCATGTATACAGGGGTTTTAGTTGATACTAATCGCTTTAGAAATAGAACAGGTAGTCGTACCTTTGAAACAGTTTCTGTACTGCGTAAGTATGGGGCTGATTTAACAAAGGTTGAAAATATGTTGCGTGATGAGTATGAAGACTTTGAGTTAAAGAATAAAGTATTAAGTGGATCTGAGCAGTATGATGAAGGGTATATTATTGCGGCTTATAAAGATGGTGAGTTGCGACGTACGCTTATGTCTCAGGTAGCTGATGAAATTATGGAAGTTAGGAATGTTGAAGCTTCCTTCGTTGTTTCCTTTGTGCGTGAAGATACGATTGCGATATCAGCACGTAGTAAAGGCGATTTAAATGTTCAGCGAGTTATGGAGTTAATGGGTGGTGGAGGTCACTTTACAGGGGCAGCTACACAAATTGTGGGCCATACTATTAATGAAGTTGTGGATATGTTGAAGAAATCTATTAGTGAAGTTAAAGAAGAGGTGGAATAATATGAAGGTAATTTTATTACAAGATGTTAAGAAGATTGGAAAGAAGGATCAGATTGTTGATGTTGCGGATGGATATGCTCGTAACTATTTGATTCCAAATAAGTTAGCTGTTTTGGCTAGTGGAAAAGGTCGTGAGATTTTAGCTGATGAGAAAATGGATCGTCAAATTGAACATGAAAAGAAACGTGAAGAAGCTAAGGAACTTGTAGATACTATGTCGAAGATTACATTACGTTTTGATGTTAAGACAGGTAAAGATGGTCGTGTATTTGGATCGGTTTCTACTAAGCAGATTGAAGAGCGCATGCGCCGTGAGCATAATATTAAAATAGATAAGCGTAAGTTCAAAAACAATCGTGCTATTACGATGCTTGGATATAGTACCGTTGAAGTACTTATTTATGATGATATTTATGGATCGTTTAAGGTGTTATTAGCTGAAAATAATTAAGGAGTCTTTTATGAAACAATTACCTCAAAGTATCGAAGCTGAAGTGGCTTTACTGGGTGCTTTATTAGTTTATCCAGAAATTGGATTATCACTTCCTCAATATGGTTTGGAGCCGCGTGATTTTTATAAGCGTGAGCACCAAATCCTTTTTGACAATATGAATCAACTGATTTTGGATCATCAAACATTAGATGTAAATACGATTGTTCCTAAGTTGGATTCTAACAAAGTACTTGATACTATTGGTGGGCTTGTTTATTTATCAGAGTTAACCAACGGTTCAGGGACGCCGTCTAGTTTTAATTATTATGTGGATGTTGTTTTAGAGAAATCACAGAAACGTAATTTAATTGAAGCGACGCAAATTATAACTGAGAATAGTTTTGATTCAGCAGCAGATGTCGAGGAACTGTTGGAGAAGGCTGAACGTAGTATTAAGCAGATTGCTTTAAGTCGTAGAACTGAAGCGATGAAGTCAGCTGAAGAGGTTGTGACTGAGGTTCACCGTCAAATGAAAGAAAACCAAGGGGGTCAAAGTATTACGGGACTTCATACGGGTTTTAATGATTTTGATAGATTAACCAGTGGGTTACAACGTGGTGACTTAATTATCTTAGCTGCACGCCCTTCGGTAGGAAAGACGGCTTTTGCACTTAACTTAGCCTTAAATGTTAGTAAGATGAATAAGGGTTCAAAGGCTACCGCAGCTATCTTTTCACTTGAGATGCCTGCTACGCACTTAATGATGCGTATGTTGGCCGCTAAATCTAATATCGATGGTAATAAGTTGCGTACTTCGCAATTAACTAACGATGAGTGGGGTAGCGTTAACCAAGCTGTTATTCATTTGAAAGATCGAAATATATTTATTGATGATTCATCTACAATCACAATGCCTGAGATTTATGCGAAGTGTCGTAGATTGAAGGAAGAAAACGGCTTAGACATTGTAGTAATTGACTATATTCAATTAATCTCAAGTAAGGGTTCAAAAGAATCACGTCAACTGGAGGTTTCTGAAATCTCACGTAGTCTTAAACAGTTGGCGCGTGATATGGATGTGCCAGTTTTGGCATTATCTCAGTTATCTCGTGTTGTTGAGGCTCGTGGTGGTGCGCCACAATTAAGTGACTTACGTGAGTCAGGATCACTTGAGCAAGACGCGGATATTGTTATGTTCTTAGCACGTCACTTAACGAAAGAAGACGAGGATGCTGCTAAGCAACAGGATGTTGAAGAAGGTGGATCTGTTCACAATAAAGAACGTACCATTCATTTACTAATTCGTAAGCATAGAAATGGTGGTTTAGGTAATATTGAGTTGAAGTTTGATGGAAATATCAGTCGTTTCTTCTCGGTTGAAGGCTCGGGGGTTAGCGAATATTAATGAAGTTTTATATGTTAGCGAGTGGGTCTAAGGGAAATGCTTTTATCTTAGATACCCATGACCAAAAAATATTGATAGATTGTGGTACAACAAGGCGCTACTTAAATGAAGCCTTTGATGAGATAGGATACAATAAGGATATGTTTGATAATATCCTTATCACTCATAATCATAGTGACCATATAAGTCAAATTAGAATGTTTAAAGATCACCCTAATATATATAGTCCTGAGGAGTTAGTGGTTGGGCATACCTTAGTTACACCTTATGTTGAGTTAGTGTTTGGTGATGTAAGTGTATTGCCACTTGCAACTTCGCATGATGCGGATGTATCAGTTGGGTATGTTATTGAAGCAGGTAATAAGAAACTTGTCTATATGACAGACACGGGCTATGTGAAGGATAGTGATTTGAAATATATGATGGATGCGGATTTGATTGTATTAGAGAGCAATCATGATCCTCATTTATTAATGAATACAAGAAGACCTTATATGATTAAGCAACGTATCTTATCAGACTATGGGCATTTATCTAATGATGAAGCGGGTATGGTGTTAAGTAAAATCATATCGGATAGAACGCAGGATGTTATCTTAGCGCATTTGAGTGGTGAAGCAAACAGTGAGGAGCTTGCGATTAACACTGTTTCTAAGTATTTAAATGGTTATAGGGGTAGACTGCGTGCTGCGCGCCAATTTGAAATTATTTCAGGTGAGTTGGTTGCTAAAGGAGTTGATGTGTAATGGCTAGTAAAATGAGTAGTAAGCAATGGATTGCTATTTTAGCTGCAGCAGTACTTAGTGTCACTTTGGGTGTTTTGTTTGCTCCAAAGAGCATTAGTTTAGGTGAGGTTCAGGCTTTAGCAAATGTGGAGAAGTCGATTATAGAACAACCGGTTGTTAGTACTTTAGAAACACCTAAAACAATCTATAAATTATATTATAAAAATAGCTTAGTGGGTCATATCATTGATAAAGACTATATTGATAGTAAGTTAGAAGAAGTTTATGTAAATGAGTATTCAGAGTCATTCCCAGAAACAATTCTTGGTTTTCATGAGGACTTGTTTATTGGGGAGGCTATGAGTTATAGCAACTTTGAAAATATAGACGAGGAAATCTTTGATTATGTATATGATAATGACTTAGTAGCGATTAATGTCCCTAAGATTGAGTTCACAAATGGTGATGTTATTTATGTTAAGAATATTGAAGACTTTAACAATGCTAGGGAGTTATTTATTAAGAGTTATATTCCAGATAAGACCTATCATTTATTAAAAGATAAAAAGACGGTGCCTTCTTTAAAGAGGTATGGTGAACAGGCTATTGATTTTAAAGTTCTTGAGTCGGTTAAAACTTCAACGGGTTATGCATCTATTGGTAATATACTATTAGATGAAATATCGGTATTGAATCATTTAACATTTGGTCCTGAACCTAAGTATGAGTCTTATACTGTTAAGGAGTTTGACATGATTGAGGGGATTGCGTATTTACATTCAATCTCAGTCAATCAGTTGATGGTTATGAATCAAGATGTTATTAAAGAGAGTAATCAGGTATTAACACCGGGTACTAAGTTAAATGTTACGGAGTTTAACTCTCCGTTTACTGTTCGTGTTACAAAAGAGCGTTATGTTGAAGAGGTCATTAAGGCTCCTGAGCCGATTTATCAAAAGGATCCTACGTTACGTGAGGGTTTAACGAAGGTTAAGGTTAAGGAGCAAAACGGTTTGCGTGATGTTAGATATGAAGATGTTTATGAGAATGACTTACCCTACTCTTCAATTGAGAAGTCGGCTACAGTGACTAAAACACCTGTGCAAGGTGTAATCTTAGTTGGTACATATGTAGAACCTTCTGTGGGTAGCGGAAACTGGATCTGGCCAATGAGAAATGCTAGGTTAACTTGTGGTTGGGGTTGTTATTCAGGGCACAGGGCTGTGGATATTCAGTCTCGTACTAATAGGGGTTATGGACCGATTTATGCTATTGACCGTGGGAAAGTCCAAAAGAAGGGTTATACATCTGTTAAGGGTTATTTCATTGAGATCAACCATGGTAATGGATTTGTATCTGAATACTTCCACTTGAACTCTCATGGTTATCCTGCGGTAGGATCTACGGTAAAACGTGGTGAGCAAATTGGGTATGTTGGAATGACTGGTAGAACAACTGGACCACACGTGCACTTGGTAATGCGATATAAAGGTAGTCATGTGAATCCGTGTCGTTATATTGGATGTTAGGAGTCTTAAAATGAAGAAGTTAATAGTATTACTGTTGGTCCTTCTATTAGGGTCAAATATTTACATGGGATTGGAAGTTAAAAAGCTCAAGGCAGTAGAAAACGAAAGCATTATAAAAGAAGTCATTGAAACAGATATTACAAGAGTTGTGGATGATGTTGAGGATAAAGTAGTTAGTGTTCTTAACTATAATAATAATCGTCACATTGGTTCAGGTTCAGGTGTTATCTATAAAGTAGATGGTGATAAGGTATATATAATTACTAATCACCATGTTATTGATGGTGGTAATAATGTTGAAGTGTCATTCTCAAGTGGCGAAAGTGTAAAGGCACGTGTTATTGGATCAGATGTTTACTCTGATTTAGCGCTACTTGAGTTAAAGAGTAAAAATAGAACACCCTTTAAATTAGGTGATTCATCTAGTATCAAAGTTGGTGAGTTTGCGTTAGCTATTGGTAGTCCGCTTGGTATTGAATTTGCGAATACAACTACTTTAGGAATTATATCTGGTAAAGAGCGTTCTTTGGCGGTTGATGTTAGTGGCGATGGCAAGGCAGACTGGGATATGAAAGTAATTCAAACTGATGCAGCAATTAACCCTGGTAATAGTGGGGGTGCACTTGTGAACACAAGAGGTGAGTTAATTGGTATTAACTCCCTTAAGATAAGTAAAGATCAGGTTGAGGGTATGGGATTTGCGATACCTATCAATGAAGTTATTCCAATCATCGAGCAGATTGAAGCAGAAGGTTCAGTTAGATATCCTATTGTCGGGATCTCTTCTGTATCCATCTCTGACATGAGTCCTTATGAGAAGGGGTATTACAATATTCCTGATGATAAGAGTGGTATCTTTGTTGTAGAAGTTATTAAAGATTCTCCGGCTGAGAAAGCAGGAATTGTTTCGGGTGATATTATCGTTGGATTTGATGGTAAAGAAGTAAACTCATTTAAGGAGTTTAGAAAATTACTTTATGGTAAGCGGCCAGATGATGTTGTGGAATTTGAAATACTTCGTGAGGACGATAAAGTAAGTGTAGAGGTAATATTGGATTGATTAAGATAGTGGCCATTGGCAAGATTAAAGAGAATAGCATGAAGGATATGATTGCTGAGTACTCTAAGCGTATGAAATCTGTTCATCCAATTAAGGTAGTTGAGTTGAATAACTCTATAAAGACTGAAGTGGATGAGATCGTAAAAGATGAGAGTACGCGTATCTTGAATCAAATAGATTCTAAGGACTATGTTATTCTACTTGATTTGAAAGGGAAGGACATTAGTTCCATTGATTTGAGCAAAAAAATCGATTCTGTGGTACAATTATCTAGGCCATTGATATTTGTGATTGGCGGATCACATGGAGTTGATGAGGACGTTGTTTCTCGAAGTGACTTTATGTGGAGGCTATCCAAGCTTACATTTCCACACCAATTGGTTCGAATTCTGCTATTTGAGCAGATATATCGGGCTTTTATGATAAAAAAGAACCATCCCTATCATAAATAGTGGTATTGTATAGCATTAAATGGTAAAATATTATAAACTAAAAGTGTAATAGGAGGAGAAGTAAAAATGAAAGATTTTAACGCGTTAGTTGTTGACCCAGTTGGATTGCATGCACGTCCTGCAACTGTAGCTGTTAATGCAGCAAGTAAATTTAAGAGTGAAATTAAGCTAACATATAAAGGACGTTCTGTTAACATGAAGTCTATTATGGGAGTTATGTCATTGGGTATTCCAACTCAATCAGAAATTACGATTAGTGCTGAAGGTGAAGATGCAGAAGCCGCAGTAGCTACAATCGAAGAAGTACTAAGAACTCAAAAAGTTATTGCTTAATAACTACTTAGAAAACATTAAAGTAGGAGGCTTTTAGTCTTCTACTTTTTTTATGAGGAGGTCAATATGAAATCATTTGATAGATGGATGTTGCTTGGAGAAAGCCAAGCATGGGTTAATGAGGCGATGCTTGCATTGAGTGAGACAGAGCGTCATGATGCTTTTTATAAAACACTTGAGTTTGGTACAGGGGGTATGCGAGGCATATTGGGTGTTGGTCCTAATCGCATGAACCTTTATACTGTTGCTAAAACTAATATGGGATTTGGGAAATATTTGAAAGAAACTTTTTCTGAAGTAGAAGAACCTAAAGTGGCGATTGCTTATGATAATCGTCATCAATCAAAAGAATTTGCGCAAATAAGTGGGCGTATTCTATCTAGCTTTGGAATTGAAACTTATATTTTTAATGACCCTCGTCCAACGCCAGAACTATCTTTTGCAGTGCGTGAGTTAGGTTGTATAGGTGGTATCGTTATTACGGCGAGTCATAATCCAAAAGAATATAATGGATATAAAGTTTATGATGAAACTGGATGTCAATTAGTTGATGATAAAATCGCAAAAGTTATTGATTATGTTAATGAGATAGAAGATGAAACTACTGTTGATTTGACTATGGGAGATTTATCCATGATTCATGCACTAGGTGAAGATTTTGATCGTAGGTATCTAGATAGACTAAAAGATATTGTGATTAACGATGAGAAGAAGGAAGTTCGCATTGTGTTCTCTTCTCAACATGGAACGTCTTATCCACTAGTTCCTGATGTATTAAGGGAGTTGGGATATGATGTGACTGTTGTTGAGGAACAGAAATCATATGACCCAGACTTCACTTTTACCAAATCGCCGAATCCAGAAGAGAAAGCATCATTTGAGGTAGCTTTAGAATATGCTAAAAAGGTTGACGCTCATTTAATCTTAGTTTGTGATCCAGATGCTGATAGAATGGGAATTGCTGTTTTACATGAGGGTGAGTTTGTTTATTTAAGTGGTAACCAAGGTGGCGCACTACTTCAAGAATATATCTATAGTAATAAAGTCTTGCCTGATAATGCAGTTATGTACAATACAATTGTTACATCGGATATTGGTGAGAAGATTGCCAAGTCTTATGGTGTCTCTGTTGAGAAGACATTGACTGGTTTTAAATATATCGGTGAGAAGATTGAGAAGAATGTTGATAAGTCATTTGTTTTTGGTTATGAAGAAAGTTATGGTTATTTATTGTCCGATTTTGTTCGTGATAAAGATGCGCTGCAAGCATGTATTATGGTAGCTGAAATGACCAATCATTATCTACTTCTAAATAAAACGTTAGTTGATGTATTAGATGAGTTATATAAAACACATGGAACATATGTGGATAAGTTGGAATCATTGAGTCTTGGTGGTCAAGAGGGTCTTGAACGCATTGGTCGTATTCTTGAGCACTTTAGAGCACAGGGGTTAAATGGTTTTGATGTTTCTTTAGTTGAGGATTACCTTATATCTCTAGATTCAAATGGGAAAACTTTAAATTTCCCTAAATCAAATGTACTTAAGTTTTTCTTAAGTGATGGATCGTGGTTAGCCATTAGGCCATCTGGAACAGAACCTAAGTGTAAGTTTTATTTCTGTATTAGGGATGAGAGTGTTGAACTTGCTCAGGCAAAGTATTTGAACATCTCAAGCACACTTAATAAAATGATAAGCGAAATAGAGTAAACCCAAGGAGATTTTAATATGAGTAAACGTATTGATAGTTTCTTTAATCAATCAGAGCGTGCAGTAAAAGCAATCTATAGGATGCTAAACCATTCTAAGCATAATCGTCGCATTTTAGCACGTTTATATAATGTTCATATTTTCAAAAGATATGGGATGCATATTCATCCCCGTTGTGAGATTGGTGAAAATCT
>CAZEQW010000019.1:9389-16378 GCA_964514505.1 uncultured Erysipelothrix sp.
TTTAGAGCAACAAGCAGTAAATGCCATTCGCGTTTTAAGCGCTGATATGGTACAGAAGGCTAACTCTGGCCACCCAGGGAAACCTTTAGGTAGTGCGCCAATGGCGTATACGTTATGGGCTAATCATTTACGAATCAACCCAAATGATTCAAAATGGATTAACCGTGACCGTTTTATCCTTTCGGCAGGACATGCATCACCATTGTTATATTCACTTCTTCATCTATTTGGATATGATGTTACAATGGATGATCTTAAGAGTTTCCGTCAGTTAAACTCTAGAACACCAGGTCACCCTGAGTATGGTGATACTGATGGAGTTGAGGCTACAACTGGACCTTTAGGTGCTGGTTTGTCTACCGCTGTAGGTATGGCAATGGCTCAAGAGCACTTAGCGGCAATATATAATAGAGAAAAATATCCTGTATTTGATAACTTTACATATGTATTATCTGGTGATGGTTGTATGATGGAAGGTATAACATCTGAAGCATCATCATTAGCAGGTACATTAAACCTTGGACGTTTAATTGTTCTATACGATTCAAATAGCATTACGATTGAAGGTAGTACAGATTTAGCGTTCCATGAGAATGTGCGCCAAAGATACGAAGCATATGGGTTTGAAACTTTCTTAGTTGAAGATGGAAATGATATTGAAAGTATTAATGAAGCAATTGCGAAAGCTAAATCAAACTTAGATCAACCATCATTTATTGAGGTTCGTACTAAGATTGGTGCTATGACTCCTCTTGAAGGATCAGCAGCAACTCATGGTGCTCCTTTAGGTGATGATAATATCGCAGCTATGAAAGAACGTATTGGTTACTCTAGCATGGAAGCATTCCATGTTGATGAAGTTGTTTACGATCACTATAAGGCAATTGTAGATGAGAAAGTAACTGAGTATGATGCATGGAAAGCTATGTTTGAAGACTATAAAGTGGCTCATCCTGAGTTATATGCTCAGTGGGTTGAAGATAATCGTGAACTAACATTAGATGAGTTTATTAATAATGAAGATTATTGGAACTTTGAAGATAAGCCAGTAGCTACACGCTCTTTATCAGGTATTGTTATTAATAGATTAAATAAGAAATATCATAATCTATTTGGTGGAGCTGCTGACTTAGCAGGATCTACTATGACGATGATGGACGGAGAAACTTCCTTCTCATCTCAAAACTATGCAGGTAAGAACTTACACTTTGGTGTACGTGAACATGCCATGGCAGCTATGGGTAATGGTATGGTTTTATATGGTGGTCTTAAACCGTATGTAGCAACATTCTTTGTGTTTGCTGATTTCCTAAAACCAATGGCTCGTTTATCTGCTCTAATGAAAACACCATTAACTTATGTATTAACTCATGACAGTATCGGTGTTGGTGAAGATGGTCCAACTCATGAACCAATTGAACAACTTGCTATGTTACGTTCAATGCCTAACTATACGGTGTTTAGACCAGCTGATGCAGTTGAAACTGCTGCTGGCTGGGCAATTGCTATGACATCTAAGACAACGCCTACAGGGCTTGTATTAACGCGTCAAAACTTACCACAATTAGAAAATAGTTCTACAGAAGCACTTAAAGGTGGTTATGTAGTACATGAACCTAAATCAATTGATGCTATCATCATCGCAACAGGATCAGAAGTACACCTAGCAATTGATGCAGCTAAAGCACTTGAGACAGAAAATATTGGAGTAAGAGTAGTAAGTATGCCATCTGTTGAGTTATTTGAATCTCAAACTAAAGAGTATAGAGACAGTATCCTACCAAACGACATTAGAAGTCGTGTAGTAGTTGAAGCTGGAATTAGCGATACATGGGGTAAATACGTTGGATTTGATGGAGCGTATGTAACTATGAATGGCTTTGGAGCTTCAGGTAAAGGCCCAGAGTTATTTGAGTACTTTGGCTTTACTGTAGATAATGTAGTTAACAAAGTTAAAGAAGTATTATAATTAAATCAAAGGGCAGAGAAATCTGCTCTTTTTAATATGAGTATTATGCTTCGGATTATGTTTTATGAAGAGTATAATTAATTAAAGGAGATGATAGTCATGGTTCAACGACTACCTTATACTAAAATAACCATAGTTGCATACAAGAATATGCTTGAAATGGAAGAGTATATTAAGAGTACGAATATAGAGCTTAGCTTACGTGAACTTATTAAGATTAGAGCGTCTCAAATTAATGGCTGTGTATATTGCTTAAGTATGCATACTCAAGAAGCTAGAGAAGCAGGAGAATCAAATCAGAGAATTGATTGCGTATCTGTCTGGGATGAGTGTGAGTTTTATACCGACAAATAGAAGGCAGCTTTGGAGTTGACGGAAGCAATTACGAACATATCTATTGGTGGAGTTAGTGATGCTTTATATGAGAAAGTTCGTAAGTATTTTGATGAGCGTGACTACGTTGATCTGGTTTATCTAATAAATCTGATTAATAGTTGGAATCGTTTATCAATAGCGATGAAAAATCCGCCCATTGTTAGGTAGATAATAATTGACAAGTGAGTCTAAATATCATATAGTAATAAAGCCTATTATGGGCATGTGGGAGAACTGTGCAACGGTTCGTTTACCACAACACAGATATTTATTATGAAAAAGGAGGAATGTCGTGTGAGTAAAAGAGTTGCGAGAGTAGTTAAACTACAGTTTCCAGCTGGTGGCGCTAGACCAGGACCTGCATTAGCGGGAGTTGGTATTAATATGCCTCAATTCTGTTCTGCATTTAATGATGAGAGTAGAGAACGTGGAAACGATATCGTTCCTGTAGAAATTACAGTGTACGAAGACAAATCATTTAGCTTTGAGCTAAAAACAACACCAGCTTCAGTTATGCTGAAGAAATTAGCAGGTGTAGGATCAGGTGCTGCGACACCTAGTACACAAACAGTAGGAACAGTTACTGTTGATCAATTGCGTGAAATTGCAGAGTACAAGTTACCTGATCTAAACGCAAACGATGTAGATGCTGCAATGAAGATTGTTGCGGGAACTGCACGTAATATGGGAATTAAGATTGAGGGGTACGAGAACTAATGGCAAAGAAAATTTCAAAAAACCGCGCTAAAGCTCTTGAACTTGTTGATCGCAATAAAGTTTATACAGCAAGCGAAGCTATTAAGTTAGCTAAGGAAGCTAGTTATGTTAAGTTTGATGAGTCTGTTGAAGTTTCATTTAGCTTAAATGTAGATCCACGTCATGCGGACCAACAAATCCGTGGGGCTTCAGTATTACCAAACGGTACGGGTAAAACTCAAAAAGTTTTAGTTATTACTCAAGGTGCTAAAGAACAAGAGGCAAAAGATGCAGGAGCAGATTTTGTAGGTGGAAAAGAATTGTTAGAAGACATCCAAAAAGGATGGTTTGATTTCGATATTATCGTAGCGACTCCAGATATGATGGGCGAGCTTGGTAAATTAGGTCGTGTACTTGGTCCTAAAGGGTTAATGCCTAACCCAAGAACAGGGACAGTAACAATGGATGTTGCTAAAGCTGTTGAAGAAATTAAAAAAGGTAAAATTGAATACCGTGTTGATAAAGAAGGTAATATCAACGTTATGATTGGTAAAGTATCATTTACAGATGAAGCATTAGTTGAAAACTACCATGCAATCTATGATGTTTTAGCTAAATCACGCCCAGCTGCAGTTAAGGGAGCATTCATGCAGAATGTTGTTCTATCAACTACAATGGGACCAGGTTTCAAAGTAGAAATCGTTAAGTAATTTATTAAAGGACCAGTGATGGTCCTTTTTTGTTGGATGTAAAAGGCACCATAGTAGTTAATATGGTGCCTTTTAAGTGTATCTGTTTAAATACTAATATCTCTGTCTTACTTCTTTTTACGTTTATACAAACCGTATAACTCTGTTACTACTATCACGATTAGTGTCACTGGAATAACACTTGTGATCATTGATACTAAGTTGATAGAAGCTCTATCAAATATGGCGTAGTAAATAAGTGTTCCCACATATACTCCTATATAATTATAGAGAGCATCCTTTAGAAATCTCTTAATGTCCAATCTGAGATCCTCCTTCTTTGTGAATATTATATCACTCTTTAATGAAAATGAAAAGGCTTTCATTGATATGAGAGAATTTATAACCATTCACTTCGATGGATTTGATGTCCTTGGGTTTGTGTTTAATGAGTTCTCTGGCAAAGGCACCACGTGCTTTTTTAGCATGAGAACTGACTACTCTTAGATTTCCATTGGCGTCTTTGTTGAAGAAACCAATGTTTATTATTGGAACCTTTAGATCCTTAAAATTAATGATTGAACTGAACTCTTGTGATGCTAGGTTAATAATAGTTTTTTCTTCTTGGTTTAGATAGTCTGTAATGCTTTTACTCCAATAATCATAAAGATTAATGTCTAACTTTGTTAGCATATCTAATCTATATAGACTTATTTTATTAAGGGGTTGAAGTAGCCCATATAAAGCAGAAAAGATTCGTAGGTGCTTATTTGCATATGCTAATTCTTCATTAGTAAGAGTGCTTGGATCCATTGAAGAAAAAGCATCACCATTATATGTGAATAATGCCGTTGCTTCTTCTTTGTAGTTTTGAAAACGGGCATGTGTGTCAGATGCCAATTTATCGCTTATTTTATAGCGTCTTTGAATGTCGTCCAAACTATATTGCTGTATCTTTTTCACCAAGTTGCTTTTCTTGTCATCAAATAGTAATGGAGTAGAGGTATTGTGAGTGTATAGTTTTTGCTTTTTTGTAGGTGATAGTAATATTAGCACTCAATTACCTCCCCAATCTTGGGAACGATACCATTGCCATCATCCAATCGGTTTGTGAAGTCAAAAGGATTTTGCTCTATGATTGGAAAAGTGTTGTAGTGGATTGGAACAACCTTCTTTGGTTGAATTAAGTTCACTGCTTTAACAGCATCCCTTATACCCATAGTGTAGTTATCGCCAATTGGTAAAAAGGCAATATCTACAGGCCCAATTAGTTGCATATCCATATAGAGTGCAGTATCACCAGCGTGATATAGTTTGGATGCTCCATCGTCAATGATTACTCCTGCAGCTAAGCCCATGGGTATGGTTTCTCCTTCAAACTCATAAGATGATGAGTGATGTGCGATTGTCATTTTAATTGAACCGAAAGGGAAGTAGGCCGTACCCCCTATATTCATTGGATGGGTTGTAGCGCCTTGGCTTTCTAAGAAGTTAGCAAGCTCTACCATTGCAACAATTGGTGCATTGGTAATCTTAGCAATCTCAAGTGCTTCACCTACATGGTCATTATGAGCATGTGTTATTACAATATAATCAACATCAATTTTATCTACTTCTAAATCGCATAAGTCGTTTCCATTAATGAATGGGTCAATGATAATCTTATAATTATTTATCGTTTCTACTTGGACTACAGAGTGTCCGTGCCATGAACATTTCATATTTCTTACCTCCATATAATTATATTATACCCCATTGTGGTTAATGTGTTACAATTATGTTGGTGATAACAATATGGAAATGAAAATATTGGATTTAATCCAAAAACTAAGAATACCGCCTTTGGACACCTTTTTTACAATCTTTACAAGAGTTGGTGATCATGGTGAAATTTGGCTTGCGATATTTTTGGTACTACTATTTACAAAGAAGTATCGGAGGGTAGCAATCTTTGCTCTTGTGGCAATGGCAGTTGAATTACTGATGGTTGAGGGTTTAATTAAAAATATTTTTGAGAGACCAAGACCGTTTCTTTTAAATGAAAATATTCAGTTGTTGATAAAGGCTCCCCATGGTTACTCTTTCCCATCAGGACATACTGCAAGTTCCTTTGCTTTTGCTTCTGTCTTATTTTTAAATAGAGTTCCATGTAGGAAGACTATTATGACTCTAGCTGCGCTTATGGGCTTTTCCAGACTTTATTTATACGTTCATTATCCAACAGATGTAATTGCAGGCGCTCTATTGGGTATTTTAATTGGTTGGGTTGTTGTTTATGTTCAAAGAAAATATTATAGTGAAAAACCAATAGGAGGAATCATATGAAAATATTAGTAACAGGTGGTATGGGTTATATTGGTAGCCATACTTGCGTTGAGTTAATCCATGAAGGCCATGATGTTGTAATTGTGGATAACTTAAGTAACTCATCTATAGTTGTATTAGATCGCATTGAAGAAATTATTGGTGTTAGACCTACTTTTTATGAAGTAGATATTTTAGATGAGTCTGCGTTAGATGCAGTGTTTGAAAAAGAAAAGGTTGACGCTGTTATTCACTTTGCTGCATATAAGGCAGTAGGTGAGTCTGTTGAGAAACCGCTGATGTACTATGAAAATAACATAAGTGGTACTTTAGTATTAGCACGTATCATGAATAAGCATAATGTTAAGAACATTGTGTTTAGTTCATCAGCTACGGTTTATGGTAATCCTGATGTTGTTCCAATTACTGAGAGTGCTCCTTTGTCTACAACTAATCCATATGGAACAACTAAGCTGTTTGTTGAACATATCTTACAGGATCTTAATGTTGCTGATAGTGATTGGAATGTAGTGTTATTGCGTTACTTTAATCCTATTGGTGCTCACCCTTCTGGTTTGATAGGTGAGGATCCAAAAGGTATTCCTAATAACTTACTTCCATATATTGCTCAAGTCGCAGTGGGTAAGTTAAAAGAACTAGCTGTTTTTGGTGATGATTATGATACGCCTGATGGTACAGGTGTTCGTGATTACATTCATGTCGTTGATTTAGCTAAGGGTCATGTAGACGCACTAAAGAAGCTTAATAAGGGTGATGGGGTGTCAATCTACAACTTAGGTACTGGCAATGGTTATTCAGTGCTTGATGTTGTTAAAGCGTTCCACGAAGCTAGTGGCAAAGATATTCCATATGCAATCAAAGAACGAAGACCTGGTGACATAGCCACGTGCTATGCTGATGCAACTAAAGCTAAGAATGAGATTGGTTGGAGTGCT
>CAZEQW010000020.1:0-15479 GCA_964514505.1 uncultured Erysipelothrix sp.
ATATCCAAGAATCATCGCTGAGATTTCTTGAGGTGTATAATCTTTACCTTCTAAAGTTACTTTTTCATTTGTACCAATTAATCTCTTTACAGATAAAACACTATTTGGGTTTGTTACTACTTGACGCTTAGCAGCGTCCCCAACAATACGCTCTCCGTCTTTAAAACTCACAACTGATGGAGTGGTTCTATTACCCTCAGGGTTTGTTATAACCTTTGCTTCTCCACCTTCAATTACAGAAACACAAGAGTTTGTGGTTCCTAAGTCAATTCCAATTACTTTACTCATTTTCTATGTCCTCCTTATTGACTAACCTTTACCAGGCTTGCACGTAATACGCGATCTTTTATCATATACCCCTTTTGGAGTTCTTCTACAATAATATTTGGCTCTACACCCTCAACTTTTTCAACTAATAAAGCTTGATGAATATTTGGATCAAATTCTTTATTCAAAGCATCAATGGGCGTTACACCTTCAATTTTTAATGAAGCTAATATTTGATCATAAATCATTTGGACCCCTTCTCGATAAGATGCGCTATGTTCATCAACTTCTTGATTTAAAGCACGTTCTAAGTTATCAATGGCCGGTAGCAATGAATTCGCAAAGCTTTGTGCACGATACTTCATTGATAATTCAAAGTCACGTTCTAAACGTTTCTTCGTATTTTCAGCATCTGCATAGGCTTTAAAATAATCATTCTTTAACTTCTCATTTAACTCCATTAGAGCTCCGTTTTCTTCTTTAAGAAGTGTTAATTCATCTACTTCTTCTACTTCTTCTACTTCTTCAACTTCAACAGCTTCCTCTATATTTTTTTTCTTCTTCTTACTCATCACTCTCACCTTTCCCATAAACATCCTCTATCATCGTCGCTACATACTCCATTAGCGATACAACCCGTCCATATTCCATACGACTTGGTCCAACTACCATTAAAGTATGTTCATCCTCTTCATTCTCTAAAAAGATTTTACTGGAGACAATAGCCATATCATCAATCCACATTAACTCACTATGACTACCTTTCTTTAACCGAAGACTATCATGTGCTTCTGATAACTCACGCCATATTTGCGAGTCTTCTAGCATCTCAGTAAGTTTCTGTAGTTTGTCAATATTGGCAAACTCCGGTTGATAAAGCATGTTGCCGCGTCCACTATAGTAAACTTCTTCTTGAGCAAACTTCATAAAAGCATTCACGAACGCTTCAAATACCGTTTCATATTGCACTAATCTTTGCTCAAGTATTGGTCTTAAACTTTCCATCTTAGTAACTACCTCACTTAAAGGTGTTCCCTTAAGTCGATCGTTTAAGATTTCAGTGGTTGCTTGCATCTCATCCGTTGAAACACTGTTATGAAAATCAAACATTCGATGTTCAGCATGACCATTCTCAGTCACAAACACTGCCATAGCACTTACTTCAGTTAAAGGAATCAATTGAACACTACGCAACATTTCTGTATTAGAGGTTGGTCCAAGTACCATAGAAGTAAGACTGGTCATATGGGTAAGAATATCCATACTTTGTCGAATAGCTTCTTGCACACCCAATCTACGACTCATAAACACTTGGGATATAGCTGTTTCAATACCTTCGTGTATTTCATCTTCCATAAGATGCTCAACATAAAATCGATACCCTTTACTTGAAGGGACACGACCACTGGATGTATGGGTTTTTTCTAATAAGCCCATCTTCTCAAGATCTGACATTTCATTTCTAATAGTAGCAGAAGAAAAAGATAAACCGTATTTTTCTATCAATAATCGCGAACCAACTGGCTCAGCACTATTAACAAATTCTTTAACAATTGCCTTAAATATCTCAACTTTTCTTGGCGTTAACATCACAGCGACCTCCCATCTATTTTATGCTCTTATATATAGTACAATATCAACTTAGCACTGTCAAGCGTTGAGTGCTAAAATATTAAAAAAGATGCTATTTTAGCATCTTATATATACTTAGTAGAGCCATTCCATAGGCTTTTGAACTTACTAACTCCAGTCCATCTGGAACTTGTAACTCACTGTTCTTTCGAGTCTCTACAATTAATAATGACCCGTCATTCATATTCTTAACTAAGTTGCTCATGATAGATTGTGTATGCTCATACTCATAAGGAGGATCCATAAAAATAAAGTCATACTTATCTTCACACTCCTTAGAAAATAATAATGCGTCCTTATTAATAATACTACAAGCATCCACTTCATTTAAACTTTTGATATTATCTAATATAACTTTACTTGCTGATTTATTACTCTCAACAAATACAACCGAATCAGCACCACGACTTATGGCCTCTAAACCAACAGCACCACTTCCACCAAATATATCAATAAAACTTCCACCTTCGAAGTACGGACCAATCTTATTGAACAAAGCTTCCTTTAAACGATCAGATGAAGGTCTAGTATTATCACCTTTTAAACTCTTAAGATTACGTGATCTATGTCTTCCACCAACAATACGCATTAGATAACCTTCCTTGTATTGTAACGAGCAATAACATTTTGTGCCAATCCAATTGCAATCATAAAAGCCATGCGACTTGAACCTCCAGCACTGATTAATAGTAGAGGAACACCAGTCATTGGAATAATTGCTGTTACACCACCTACATTAAACAGGAAGTGTACAAATACATACGCTAATGTACCTACTAATATAATTTTATCTTTTTCTGAATCAACTTTAAATGTATAGCGCATTAATTGATAAATAATGATTCCATAAAATAATACAATCGGACCAAATCCAAATATAACACCTAACTCTTCAACAATGATTGCTAGAATAGAATCAGACTCAGCAGCAAAGATAAAGCTATATTTCAAGAATCCCTTACCAAACCCAACTCCAAATAATCCACCACTAACAAAGGCCGCTAAACCATTAAATATTTGTGAACTTTGCGTAGGATCTATAAATGGGTTTGCACTAAATGAAAATCTATCTACCATATATTTAATCTTATCTGGGAATGGTAAACTATGAATAAAATTAATTCCACCCGGTGTAGTAGAAAACCATAACAATCCGATGAAACTAACGAAGGCAAGGGTTAGAAATATTTGAAAATTCCGTAGTTTGGCATTAGCTGGTATTAATAATGTGAATAAGAACATCAACGCCATAATAGCCGCTGTCCCTAAGTCCTTTTGAAATACCAGAACATAAAGACACATTGCTCCAACGATTATTATTGGATGGGTTACAAGATCTGTAAAACTATGTTTCGTATTCTTTTTATCACCAAGGGAGTGAACTGTTATTAATATAACAACTACTTTAGCAAACTCAGATGGTTGAATCGTTATCCCCCCTGGAAAACGAAGCCACGCCTTTACACCACCTCGTACACCAGGAAAGAATTGAGTACCAATTAGTGCAATCCAAATTCCAATTAGCATTATATTATAAAATTTCTTTAAGCGTAGATGTGAATAGTTCTTAGCTGTAAACACCATTAAATAGTAAGATAGGAAAATAAATCCAAACTCTTTTACGGCCACAAATAAAAGAGCGGCCAAACCACCACTTTTTATATTGGCTGATGATGAGACAATCATCAAGACACCAAACAAAGTTAGGGTTAGAACGCTAGTATGTATTCCTTTTGAGAAGCCTTTCGGCATTGAAAATGAGAAGTTATATCGTTTCATACCCTAATTTTACCACAAATTTACTAAAATATATCGTAACCCTTTAATATTGTTCAATTTTTTAGTATTATAGTATAGACAGAAGTATTGAGGTACAACAATGAAATATGAAATTAATAAGGATTCAATCATATTAGATCCAAATCCTATTTTACGTGCGAAAAGTGATAAAGTCGCTTTTCCGCTTGCACAAGAAGATAAAGAAACTATGGAAAAAATGCTACAGTATGTCAGAGACTCAAAAGATCCTGAACTTGTAGCATTATATAATCTTCAACCGGCAGTAGGTATTGCTGCTCCACAAATTGGCATATCTAAGCAAATGTCAGCCATATCAATTGATTTTGAAGATGAAAATGGTGAGATTGAGGTTGTAGAATATGCACTAATTAATCCGAGAATTATTGCTCACTCAGAAGCTAAAGTAGCCTTAAATATTGGAGAAGGCTGCCTTTCAATTCGTGATGAGTATGAAGGTTATGTACCGCGTTATAAACGTATTCGCGTTAGAGCTTATGACTTATTGCAAAATAAAGAAGTTACAATAGTTGCAACTGACTATTTATCTATTGTCTTGCAACATGAGATTGACCACTTAAATGGTATTCTTTTTTATGATTATATTAATAAAGAGAATCCCTTTGATACTACTGATTTAAATCTAATTGATTAAAAGGAGTAAATATGAACACAGAAAAAATTAGAAAAAATGACACACTCATCTACGCCCTTGGTGGTTTAGGTGAAGTTGGAAAGAATATGTATGTATTCGAACATGAAGATGAAATTATTATTGTTGATGCTGGGGTAATGTTCCCAGAAGAAAATCTATTGGGTGTAGACTATGTAATCCCAGATTATACCCACCTACAAAAGAACCAAAAGAAAATTAAGGCATTGGTTATTACTCATGGTCACGAGGACCATATTGGTGGAATTCCATTCTTATTACAAAAGGTTAATATTCCTGTAATCTATGCACCTCGTTTTGCGAAGGCTCTTATAAACAGAAAACTAGAAGAACGTCGCATGAAGAATCGCGTTAAGATTGTTGAGATTGACTCTGAATCAAGTGTGCAAACTAAACATTTTAGTGTAGGATTCTTTAATGTAATCCACTCTATTCCTGATTCCTATGGTGTTTTATTAAATACGCCAAACGGTAGAATCGTATCGACTGGAGACTTTAAGTTTGACTTAACACCAGTTGGATCAAGTTCTGACTACCCAATCATGTCTTATATGGGAGCGATTGGTACTGATTTACTATTAAGTGATTCTACCAATGCTGAAGTAGCAGGTTTCTCTATTAGTGAGCGTGATGTTTCTAAATCCATTATGGATATATTTAAAAAAACGGACGGACGTATTATTATTGCGACCTTTGCATCAAATGTATATAGAGTCCAGCAAATTATAGAATCTGCGATTGCTAATAATCGTAAGATTGCAGTCTTTGGACGTTCTATGGAAAACGTAGTAACAATTGCACGTAACTTAGGACACATTAATGCCAAGGACCAACACTTTATTAACGCTAAGCAACTAAATCAATTGCCAGCAAGTGAAGTATGTATTATATGTACTGGATCACAGGGTGAACCAATGGCAGCTTTAAGTAGAATTGCAAATGGAACCCATAGACAAATTAGTATAATTCCTGGAGACACCGTTATTTTCTCATCAAGTCCAATTCCTGGTAATGAAAAGAGTGTTTCACAAGTAATTAACCAATTAACAAGAGCTGGAGCAAATGTATTACGTAACTCCCCTCTTACTTCTCTTCACACTACAGGTCATGCTTCTAGAGATGAACAGAAACTAATGTTACAACTTATTAAACCAAAATACTTCATGCCAATGCATGGTGAGTATCGTATGCTAAAGACCCATAAGCAAACGGCTATTGAAACAGGTGTACCAGAGGAGAATATTTTCCTTTGTTCTAATGGTGATGTTCTTATACTAAGAGATCATCATGTATATGAGAGTGATACACGCGTTCAAGCCGATGATATTTATGTAGATGGTAAAGATTCAAGTGGTTTAAGTACTGCCGTTATTAAAGATAGAAAAATTCTAGCTGATAATGGTATGGTATCTGTAATTGTTACGATTGATTCACGCTATAACAAGATTCTCACAAAACCATATATTATTTCACGTGGCTTTGTCTTTATTAAAGAGAATCAAACGCTTATTCGTGAAGCAGAGAATGTTGTTTATGAAGCCCTTAAGAAAAAGATGGCACAGAAGACAACTTTCAATGAAATTAAGAACACTATTAGGTCTTCACTTGAGCCTTTTTTATACAAGCATACACAACGTAATCCATTGGTGATTCCAGTTATCTTAAACCAAAAAGCAGCAATGGAAGCCATTGCTACCATGATGGCAGAAAAGAATGAACGTAGAAAACGCCATGCGTAAATTTAGAAGAATCTTATTAGTTATAATAGTACTATCAGTTGCTTATTTAGCAGTTGATAGTTTCTATATTAGTTTAAGAAGTTTAAATATAGCGTCAATTGATATTGAAAGTGAGAAGATTCCAAAATCATTCAATGATAGTAAAATCTTGATCTTCTCAGATGTGTATTCAGACACAACTAATCTTGGTTCATTAAAGAAACATGTTGACACACATAATCCTGACTTAATTATTTTTCTTGGCAATCTACTGAATGATGAGAGTATCGTAAATACCGAACTAGAGGCTACATTTAAAGAACTTAAAGCACCTTTAGGCAAGTATGCAATATTGTCTCTTGATGACTACGCTCAAAATGAAGTAGTGAGAAAGTTACTAAATGAAGCTGATTTTAGAATAATAGACACAGGTCTAATTCCTATTCACCACTATACAGAGGAATCTATTAACTTAGTAATGTATGGAGCTGTAGACAACAATGACGCTCGTAGAGACGTTACTAAAAACAGCAACCCAAATACCTATACACTAGGTTTAATTCATGATCCTAGCGTCATAAGCACCCTAGAAGTAAGTAACATCGATACATGGGTGGCCGGGAAAACTAATTTAGGTAAGATTAACATACCAATATATGGGTCAATCATTTATAATGATGAACCAACACAAGGTGTGCAACTAATCAACAATACCCCTTTGTATCTATCAAGCGGGATTGGAACAGATAATCCAAAGATTCGTCTTGGTAGTAGACCCAATATTATTATATTAAACTTAAAGTCTTCTATATGAAGACTTTTTATCTAAAAGGAGCAACAAAGATGAACAATATAGAAAAAACTCATAACTGGATTTTAAATAGAGATATCAAGGATTTTAAAACGATCGACTTAACTTGTGGTAATGGACATGACACAAAATTCCTAGCAAATAATTCAAGAGAAGTGATCGCAGTTGACATCCAATTAACAGCGATAAATAACACAAAGAAAAGATTGAAAGACTATGATAATGTAACGTATATACATAGCGATCATAGTGAAATCGATTTTAACTCACTTTACCCTATTGATGGTGCTATATACAACCTAGGCTATCTCCCTCATGGTAATAAAGACCTTATTACTAAAAGAGAAACCACCATAAAGTCACTCAACAACCTCCTTCCACACCTTAGTGATTTTCTTGTAGTAACCTGTTACCCCGGCCATAAAGGCGGAGACATTGAAGCACTAGCAGTTAAACAGTGGATCGATGAAAACAACCTTAAGGCCACCTCATTTTCTTACAATACCCCAAGAAGTCCAATTGCTTATTGCATAGCTTTAAAATAAAAAAAAGACACAATTACTTGCGTCTTCATGGTGCTTGCTTCGGGTATAAATATGGGGGGGAATCCCGAAGCGGTCTATCTTTGATCATAATTATTATATAGGTTTTAGAGTAAAAAATCAACAAGAGAACCCACACTATTTTAGTTTGGTTAATAGAAAATTTACGTTGACATAAAAAGGAATGACTATATAGCCATTCCTTTTTAGTATGTACAATTAATTCTTTGTAGACTGTCTTGGAGTAAATAAGTAACTTAACTCAATCTCCTGCTCATCAATATCTCCATCTTGTAACATCTTAGTTAAAACACGCATTGCTACTGCTCCTAAGTCATAAGAAGGAATCGCGAAACTAGATAAACGAGGACGAACCATATTGTTATATTTAGTATCAATTAAACATGCGATTTCAAGATCATCTGGAATAGATAAATTCTGCTCATTCGCCGCATTTAAAGCTGAAATTGCTTGTGAATCTCTATTTGCAATTAAAAAGTTATAAGGTAAATTAGACAGTTCATCAACAAAATAGTCATAAGAACGACGATACTTAGCTGGAATCTCAACATATCCATCGTCATCAATACCCAACTCATCATATGCGCGTTTTACACCACGACGCATCTGTTGAGTAGTAAACTCATTAGCTTTATCTTGAATAACCGCAACTCTGTTCGAAGAGTCTAGTTCAAGCTTAGCTTTGGCTAATTGATATACTGCATCTTCAATATCAACAAAGACAGAAGATATATTAGTATCGGATATTCTATTACCAATAATTACAATTGGTAGTTGGTACTTACTTAATTCAGCTAAATCATCTTCCATTAATTTGTCATTATAAACAATAACACCATCAACACGTGACTTAATTACTTCATCAACAATATCATTAATATCAACAATACCCTCAGACATAGTATGAAGCATAATATTATACTTATAAATCTTAGCAACATCGATTAATCCATTGATGATTTGACCAGTATAGCCAAAACTAGCTTCTGGCACTATCAAGGCAATTGTTGTTGATTTTTGAAGAGCTAACCCTTGAGCAATCGCATTAGGCTTATAGCCAAGGCGATCAATAGCCTCTTCTACTTTCTTGCGCGTTTCTTCACGAACTATCTCAAGTCCATTAATTACACGTGATACTGTGGCTAAGGATACCCCTGCCTCTTTCGCTACATCATATATCGTTACACGTTTCATACTTACTCCTGCTCCAAGTCATGCTTGCTATTTATTTCATCAATTTGCTTTTGAGCCTGCTCTACTAAAGAAAGCGACTCCTTATTTTCTTCTTCAACATGCTGAATCACTTCATTAACATAATCCAACACTTCATTTGAAGGGGTTTCATTATCTTCAACAACCTCATCGGTTGCCATCCAATCTTCAATCTTTTTATAAGCATCTACCGCAACTTCCTCACCAACGTGAACCAGTTCCTTAGATTTTACTTTAACTACATCAATTGTTTCTTTTACTTTAGGTTCTTTTGAAATACTTTCTATCGTATCCTTTAGCTTAGTATAACCTTTGCTAGCGCCTTTTTTTATACTCTCATATGTATCACTATTAGCAAAATTATCCAACGCATCCAGTGCTCCTGCATATGCAGATATCGCAATATTAGTTACATCTTCTAAAAAATCACTTTTCAAAGGCGAACTATTAATTACATCTAAACTAGAAGCTAGTATTTCTTCATTTCTACTTAATAGAATTTCAGCTCTTTCTTTCATTAAATCAACATTTCTAATTCCTGCTAGAATTTGTAACGAACGAACATTCATATCATTTACTGTTTCAATACTTTTATCTCGATAACTAATTAGCTTATCCTGATTTCTACGTTGGGCAATCAAATGATTACTACGCGTATAATAATCATACATAATCTCATCAATTTCATAGGCTATTTCAGTTAAATAATCATCATGCTTACTCATAGACACCAAAATCCTCCTCTTTTACTTCTTCTTCCTTCTTAGTAAAGAAATCCTTTGACCAATTTAAAATACTCTCGGAATTCTTGACTGCAAACCCAACGGCTTTAGTCGCTATACCAGTAGCTGAATTATTTACCATATCTACAGTTCTAGATACCCCTACAATTGTCTCCAAAGGTGTTTGCAACATATCCAACTTATCAGAAGTATTATCAATTGTACTGTTTACCTTGTCAATTGTAGTTCCCAGTTCCTTAACCAACTTTACAAGTTTACTTAAAAACAAAATTAAAAACAATAGTGCTATTACACTCAATATTGGTATCAACACTACTGAAAACTCACTTAATGAAAAAATCAACTCATCTAACATAACTATCACCTCTATTCATTATACATTTTTCTGAAAGTGTTTTCAATCAGAGTAACTCAGTTAGTTGGTCTTCTAAATCATAAATGTTCTTAGAACTCATAAATACAAAGACTGCTGGTGCCATAGTTGCCAGTTTTTCAACACTCTTCTTATCATCAACAATAAAAGCACCTTCGATCATATCTTGTAAATATGTAATATCAATATCAATACCCTCTTCATAATCATCAATTGATGTAAAAGGACAAAGCCCTACTTCATCTGCTAATTCTAGTGCCTGCTTAAATTCATTCGCAAAGTAGTACACCCTACCTACTCGATGCGGTTTAAAGATTGCTACAACCTTCTTATCAGGATAACGTACACGTACTGCTTCTATAGTAACTCTAATCTCTGTTGGATGATGAGCATAATCATCCACAATCACACTATCACCTAACTCAGTAACTACAAAACGTCTCTTTGCCCCTGAAAAATTAGATATTCCTTCTTCTACATCAATAAGATCCATACCTTCATAAATTCCTACACCAATGACTGCTAAAGCATTCATTATCATATGGTCTCCCACAAAAGGCACTTCAAATTGTTTCATAAATTGATTTTCAAAGTAGACATCAAATCTAGTATACAAAGGTGCTCTTTCAATATTTTTAGCTATCAAAGTATTATTCTCACCAAACCCATATGTCCATACTTTACCTTCAAGGTTTAACTCATTAAACATAGGATCATCACCCCATGCAATAATAAGTTCCTTGACATTTCCCGAAAACTCATCATATGACTTTAAATAATCTTCGTTTGATTTAAAGTAATCAACATGATCAATCTCAAAGTTAGTTAAGATTGCAACATTAGGATGGTACGATAGAAAATGACGACGGTACTCACATGCTTCAACTGCGAAATATGCATCATCAACACTTAAGTCCCCTTGTCCATCTCCAATCAAATAACCTGTTTTCTTAGTAGCTGACAACATCTCTTTAAGAATAGTTGTGGTTGTAGTTTTACCATGTGAACCACTTACACTAATACTTCTATAATCATTCATAAGTTTACCCAAAAACTCATGATATCTATAGTACTCAATGGAACTATTTGATTTTGCCTCAATAATTTCTTCGTGATCATCTAAGAAAGCATTACCAGAAACTACAATCATATTATCTTTAATATTATCTTTACTAAAATCAAGTATATCAATATTAAGATCTCTTAGACCATCTTCTGTAAAAAAGTGAGTATTAATATCAGATCCACTGACTTTAAAACCAAGATTATGACAAATAGTAGCCAATGAAGCCATACCTGTTCCCTTTATGCCAATAAAAAATATTTCTTTACTCATCGGATTCATTCTCCTGTAAAACATCAAATAGCGATACTTGAATATCTTCATTGTCTTTTACTTCAGGTTGAATTAAATCCTGTAATGACAACTCATATACGTCTATTTCACTTTCTGTAGTATCATCCTCAACGACAGCTCCATATATTGGACTAATAACTTTCGTTAACGGCTGACGTGATTTACCAACTGGTTTGTTATCAGTTGGTTCAGGTAGAGTCGAACCACCAAATATTGGACTAATAATTTCTTTAGGCGAATAAGGTGTTTTTTCAACAACACGATTGATTGTCGGAGAACTTGGTTGTCTAAGTGGACGCTCATCTAAATCAATCATGATACGTTTCTTAGGTTTGTTATCTGCCTGTTCTTGTTCAATAACGGGTTTTGGTTCTACTTCTTTAAATACTGGTTTAATAGGTTCAACCTTTAAGATAGGTTCAACACGTTCCTTCTTTACACTAATATCTTCTTCTTCTATAATAACTTCTTCTTCTTTAAATAAGAAGTCCGTAAATTTTCTTAACATTATAAGCCCTTTCTAACCAATCTAAGGTTGTAACTGCCCATACATCTCTTCTAATGTTCCTGTTTCAGGTGGTATCCTTTCAAAGAATTCAGAATAGATTGTAATCGTTTCCTTAACATCTTTATTTGAATACTTTGCCACTATTTTAGGAACATCAACTTCAACTGAACGCATAACGCTCATCAAAGTCTCAATCACAAAAGGTAAATCCAATTTGTTTATAACACTTAGGAACCTAACATCATCATTATCGATATAAATCGCACTTCGTGAGCCATCGAGTGACTTAAGAAAGACATCAAAGTTACGAATTTCATTCTTTGAGTTAAGATACGTTCCAGAATAATTATAATCAAAAATATCAACATTAAAGGCAATATCTCGATCATACTCAAATGTTTCTGATATAGCATGTTCGATGTTTAAGTTCATTAAAACATCATAACCTCTGACTAGCAAAAGAGAACTAAAAGCATTTGACTGCTTCAAACCAACACTTGGTGGTAAGTAGTAACTAATAAGTTGTTTACGGTGATTATGAGTAATAGGTAAAGGAGCAGCTAGGCCATCTTTTATACTATCATCAATTGATTTAACACTAGAACAACCTATTAATATTAATAATACTACAAGCATCATCAATAACTTCTTCATTATGCATTCCTTTTTTCAAGCAACTTAACTAATGCTTCTTTAGCAGCTAAGTAGTCATTAGTATCTAATATACTACTTGATGTGTGAATATTACGAGCAACGATGCAGCATGTTAATGTTCTTACACCACTATGTGTTTTATGAACAATACCTGCATCCGTTCCACCTGGTGAATAGTAATATTGATGTTTAATATCATTGACTGTACAAACGTCAACTAACTCATATAGGAAGTCTTTACTCGCAATCATAGAGCCATCCATAACACGAATAAGAACACCTTCACCTAATTTACCCATCGCATCTTTACTAACAGCATCATTAGCAGGTGAGCAATCTAAAATAATTGCCTCATCAGGATTGATCATATTTGTAAGAGTTTGCGCACCTCGTAATCCAACCTCTTCTTGAACGCTAGCGCCAACAACTAGATTGAAGTCAAGTTCCATATCTTTAAAAGTATCTAAAATATCAAGTCCCATTACACAACCATACCTGTTATCAAATGCTTTTGCTAAGAGACGATTATTATTTAAGTTTTCAAACTTACCATCAACAACAATCATATCACCAATATTAACACCCCATTCCAAAGCCTCTTCCTTAGAGTTAGCACCAATATCAACAATCATTGATTCAATTTGGAATGGTCTAATACGCTCATCAGCAGTTAATAAGTGTGGCGGAGTAGCACCAATAGCACCTTTGAAAACTTTACCACTTCGGGTAGTAACTGACACACGGTGTGCCAATAAATTTTGACTAAACCAACCCCCAACTGGATGCATCTTTAATACACCAGTATCCAAAATGTCTTTTACCAAGAATCCGACTTCATCCATATGAGCCAAAATCATCAAGGTCTTTGCATCTTTTTTCTTACTCTTCTTGACTGCAGCAATACTACCTAAGTTATCATATATTACATCATAACCCATCTCACTATAAGCATTATTTAAATAAGCAGCCACATTTTCTTCATGTCCACTTACACCATTAATCTGTGATAATTCTTCAAACCATTTTAATTGCTTATTACTTAACATTTACTTTCCTCCAAATAGCACGATATATAGGTTGACCTAAATCAGAGAACTTACGTTCATATTCTGTAAAAGGATCAACATCCTCACCTCTTCTAAAATCAACAGATACATCTACTAACTCAAATCCATGTTTACTAACATTAACTAAAGAATATTCAAATAACGATGCATTATCCGTCTTCATCCAAATCTCACCGTTATCACTTAATAAACGATGGTATACATTTAATTTAGTCTCATGGGTTAAGCGACGCTTCACATGACGTTTCTTTGGCCATGGATCACTAAAGTTTAAGTGCAAGACATCCAACTCATTTACATCAAACATCTCATCTAACTTATCAGCATCACCATAAATAAATCTTTGGTTACCATACTCACTATCATCAAACTTACGTAAAGCCATAGATGCTACTGTATAATCACGTTCCATAGCTATGATTCCTTGATCAGGATATAAGTTTGCCAGTCCATGCCAATAATCACCTTTACCAGTTCCTATTTCAAGTCTAAGCATAGAAACACCTAATAGTTCTTTCCAATGTCCTTTATATTTAGTAAAATCTTCTATAATAATTTCATTGTGACGTTCAAATACTTCCGAACTCCACTTCTTTTTTCTAATCCTCATAAAACCCACCTTTATATGTTCTATTGTACCATATTGAAACAATTAAATATTGTTTCATAATACTTTTTCTCATAATTTTCATAACTATGTTAAAATAAACTTATGAAAGATAAATTAAAGGCAGTTGGAATCGTTGTAGAATATAATCCATTCCACAATGGACATATATATCACATTACTAAAACCAAAGAAATTAGTGATGGCGATGTTTTAGTAGCGGTTATGTCCCCTAACTTTGTGCAACGAGGGGAACCATCATTTATTGATAAATGGGAACGAACTAAAGTAGCTTTAGAACATGGTGTGGATCTAGTTATTGAAATACCAACACACCTAACGCTTCAAAGTGCTGAGACATTCGCAAAAACAGCCCTTCAAATTCTATCATGGGCGAAAATAGAAACATTAGTCTATGGTTCTGAGTCCCTAGATAAACCTGTTTTAACAACAGTGGATAGAGATTTACTGAGTCAAGGTAATAGCTATGCGAAAGCTAAAAACACCAATTATATGCAGGCTAACCAAATCTTGGGCGCTTACTACGAGAAATATGCTAAGCTTCATAATATCCTAACTAAACGAATTAAACGAACGAATAGTTATTCAAGCCTTAGTATAGAAAATACTATATCATCAGCAAGTGCAATCCGTCATAATTTCTTATCTAATATAGATGTAAATCATACTACACCAATGAACTTTAATAGTATGAGTATTACGACCCTTGCCCAAGCTTACCCATTCATTAAATACCAATTACTAACAGACCCTAATCTTAGCTCATACTTATTAGTAGATGAAGGAATTGAGAATCTTTTTGTTAAGCTTGCAAAGCAATTTAATGATATTGATAGTTTTCTAGATAACGCCATATCAAAGCGCTATACACGAAGTAAAATCCAGAGGACCTTATGTCATATATTACTTAAAACACCTAAAGTATATCCCGAAATGGAGTCTGCACGCATATTAGGTATGAGCCAGACTGGTCAAGCCTACTTAGCGCAACTTGAAAGCACTAAACTAACTACATCATTTAAAAAACATTCGCTAAAGGATATGGAAGAGAAAAGTACTGCCGTTTATAGTTTACTAAATAAAAAAGGAACCCCTATTCTACTAAGAGAAATGGGGCCCCCAATTATTATTTAAGTATACGAATATCTTCCCAACTAAAACCATCGCGTCCAAAATGTCCAAAGTTAGCACTCTTACGATAGATTGGTTTTAATAAATCTAATTCATTAATCATTGAAGTGACATCGAAGTTAAAGTTTCTATTGATAATATCAAGAATAACTTCTTTTTCTTTTTTTTCTGTTCCAAAAGTATCTATATGAATAGATAGTGGATTAACCATTCCAATGGCATAAGATAACTGAATCTCAAGTTTATCGCACAATCCCGCTGCTACAACACTCTTCGCAGCATGTCTTGCATAATAAGCAGCAGATCTATCTACCTTAGATGGATCTTTTGAACTAAATGCACCAC
>CAZEQW010000021.1:0-14707 GCA_964514505.1 uncultured Erysipelothrix sp.
ACCTCCTGGTTGTATCTGCAAATACATTTTACCATGAGTGCGTTATGAGTCTTTTATTAGGTGTTGCACTTAATATACTAATTTATCTAAAAAAAGAAGGCCTAATTTAGCCTTCTAGTATTTCATCCTTTAAAGTAAGATATGCATCCGAGTAAATATTAGGACCCTGATATTCCATATAGTCAATTCCAAAACTAGATTTAGAAACCTTAAGAACCGGAGGTGATTGAACACGTTTAAACGTTGCTAATTTCAAAGTTCTAACTACCCACTCTAAATCCTTTATGAACTCACTAGCATCCAGTAATCCATATGATTTTAAATACGGAGACCAACTTGTGTGACTCTTATCTTTATAATCCAATAACACTTTATACGGACCATGCTCCATAATATATGGAATCAAATAGTCATGATAACCCCACTTCATTGGATCAAATTGATCTTGAGATAACTCAGCGGAAGGTGCAAACTCCCAATCAATATATGTCTCATAAATTGTAGGGATTAAATTATTAGGAATTATCTCAGCTTCATAAATCTCATTGATTCTATGCGCAATCTTTCCGACTTCCATTTTATTTAAATCCGCTAATAATGACAGTGCCCCAATTGAGTCACCATACATTGTCGCATACCCCATTGCTGTTTCAATCTTATTACCATTATTGGAGACAACACCATTAACTAAACTCGCTACACTCATTAGAATGTGACCACGTAAGCGTGCTTGAATATTCTCATGAGTTAATCCACTTACATCATCATATCCAATCTTACTTAGGGAACGATGAGTTGCTAGTACAGTGTCATCAATCGGAACTTCCATTAACTCAAAGCCCAAACTTTTAGATAAATGATAAGCATTAGTTTTAGTAATATCACGCGTATACTCTCCAGGCATTGTAATACCAATAACACGGTCTTTACCAAGTGCCATTGTTAAAAGAGCTACAGATAACGAACTATCAAGACCCCCTGATACACCAACTAACCACTTTGGACCATAAGATAGGTTCTCTTCATCAAACATTCTTATAGATTCAATAAGACCTGTTAATATTTTATCCTCTGACACTTCAACATCATGAGTAAAAAATTCCAAATCGACTACTTCAAGTTGCTCCTTAAAACGATCATTTAAGCGGTATGTTTTTTCAACATGTGAAATATAACTTCCACCATCCATCGAGAATACTGTTTTACCATTATTTCCAATGCCAACGGACCTAACTTCAAGAGTCATTGGGTGCATAATATCGATAGTATCATGTTCAAACACACAACTACTCACTCGAATACTCCATGCTTTATGATCTACTAAGTCATTACTAACACCGACATTAAAGATTAATCCATTACTTAAGGTAATGTCTTTTGGACCACTACCTTTTTTGAAGTAACGACTTTCAAAATGAATGCCTTCATCTAATAAAATTTCCTTATTTATCACATCAGTAATTGCACCATTTCTAGCAACTAGAGCACTATTATAACCATCATGAATGCTACCAAAGATTATATCAATAGAAGTACTAAGGTCAGCAACCTTTTGATTATAATCATCAATCATGCTAATTACTTCTTCATTTAAAAACATATCACCCATAGCAATTCCAGACAAACATAACTCAGGAAACACTATTAAGTCCGCTTTACTAACTACATCGGCAATCATCGACTCCATAGTTAAAAAATTACGTTTAATAGCTCCAGCGTAAACTCTCATTTGACCCAAAGCAATCTTCATCAGTTAGTCCTCCTTTGAAGCAAAATACGCATATGCAAAGACACTAGTTGCCCCTACAGTACTTAAAGCAACCTTAGCATCATAATCAAGACGCACACTTTCATCACTCAACTCAAGGATCTTAGAAGACAAGCCCCTAAGTGCTCCTCCCATGCATAAGACAAACTTTTCAGGGAAATCGTATTCAACAAGTGAATAGCTTTCATCCCCACGGTACGCACTAACTACAGTAATACCTTTTTCTTTGAGTTCAATTAAACTACTTTCTAAATCATCAGTTTTAACCCAAGTAATCTTCTCACTAGCACCAGCACTTGCTCGTACTAACTTAAGCTCATGTTCATAAAACTCATAATTTGAAGTTAAACAACCATCGAACCCTAAAGCATAAACTGTTCTAAGTATCTCACCCATATTATACGGGTCAGAGACTCCTTCTACACACAATATTGCCTTAGCTTTACTTAAATCTTTAATAGAATCACTATTACGAGACTCACAGTCAATTGCATAGCCACCATGAGATGTACTTTGTGTAATATCATCTAAGAACTCTCTACTAACGCGTTCAACATTGTATCCCTTAGACTTTGCTAGAATATAACGAAACTCCCGATCCTTCTTAGTATCTAAAATATATACTTTATTAATTACGCGTTTCTTATTCTCAAGAACGGCCTTGACACTAATCTTTCCCGAGACTATCATGATACCCGTCTCACAAAATCAGCAGGTGACACATTAAATGGAACTTTAATCGTGACTAACTCCATTGGTCTATTAACACGATCAACATTCTCGCCCTTACTATTAACCAAAGACTCTAATGTAAATGTTTGACTAAAGTTATTAGGACCGAAGATCTCAATCTTTTCGTTTGTTGAGAAGTGATTACGAACTTGCATGATGACATTGTCACCATCAACTTCTTTAATAACTCCCAAGAAGTCCTGATTAACTACCGCACCATTTCTTCCATATATATAACCTTCAGATGAGATATCGGTTCCCGTATAAAAGCCAGGGAAACTCTCTCTGTTTTCCGCAGTTAACAACTTCCTATTAGCAATTTCTTTTGCTTCTTCAATATCGTCACCACGCTCTATGGCATCAATTAAATTACGATACGTAGAAATGACACATGCCAAATAATACTCTGACTTCATTCTACCTTCAACTTTAAGACTATAAACACCTGTTTTCAATAACTCATCCAATACATCAACCGTACGCATATCTTTAGAGGACATGGTCATTAGATTATCAGCATCCGATACTAACTCCTTGTTCTCATTATATACTTCATAGCGCCAGCGACAACTTTGAGCACAGCCCCCTCTATTAGCATCACGCAACGTCATATAATTACTCAATGTACAACGTCCAGAGTAATTAGTACACATCGCTCCATGAATAAATGCTTCAATAGGTGTATCGGTTGCCTTCATAATAGCATCAACTTCTTCAAGTGTAGTTTCACGACCCAATACAACACGGTCGGCTCCCATTCTCTTTAAGAACGCAACACTTGACGCATTTAATGTTGATAACTGCGTACTTAAATGAGCCTCAAGCTTAGGAGCGTACTTCTTAACAAGACTAACTGCATAAAGTGAAGCTACAATAACTGCATCAACACCAGCATCCTCAAGTTCAACAAAATACTCTTTTAAACCTTCTAAATCAGAGTCGTGATAAATCATATTGGCTGTTACGTGTAACTTAGCGCCATGCGCATGCGCATACGCCGCTCCTTCTCTAATCTCTTCAATACCAAAATTAGAAGCACGATAACGTAATGAAAACTTCTTACCACCAATAAATACAGCATTTGCTCCAAAATCAACAGCAGTTTTCAAGCGCTTTAAATCTCCAGCCGGCGCTAATAATTCATACTTTGTCATCCTACTTCACATCCCTTTTTAATAACTCTTTATGCATCTCAGTCTCTTTATATAAAAGACCATGGTTAAGCTCTTCCTCAAGAGTTGCTGAAACAATACCCTCAAACTCAACAAAATCATCGACAATATCCAAACTTCTAACCACAAATAATACATCTTCTATATTCATACCCAACACTTCGAAATAAAGCGAAGTATATCCTGCTTCCTTGATATCATTAGTTGCATGAATTGCACTAAACACACCAGGTGCAAACGTGTGTGTTCCATACGTGTCTTCAATAATCATATATAGATCATCACGATTACTTTCCTTAATGTAATTAATACCCAATGTATCAATGGGAGCATCCACCATTTCCTTATATTGAGTTAAATGCTTACGACGCGAGAAACTCATTAACTGCTGCCCAAAGAAACTCATACCCAATGGTTTCTTAATACCCCTAGCAATATCCAGCCTTTCTTCCATCGTTAACTCCCTACCAACAACAACTTCAGATGCACCATTATCTAATAAAATAGAAATCTCCTCAATATTTGTCATCGTAGTATCCGTACTAAAAATAACCTTCATATCTAAATCCAACTCATGGATTACTTGTAACACCCCAAAGTCACCACATATTACATGGTCAACTCCACCTTCATATAGAGCCTTTAGCTCATGAGCCACTTGTGACATTTCCGGTTCAAAGTAAAAACGATTAAAATTAGCAATAACCTCAATCTTCTCATTCACTTCCAATATTTCTTCAATGTCATAAACCTCTGGTTGACGCGTTCCAGAGAAGTAAGTCCCCATAATAACCGCATCTACACCGTTCTTAATATAATTATCTACCTGATTCATTGAAATCAGAGGTACAACTTTCCTCATTTAACCACTCCCTTAAACTCTTCTCTTATAATTTCTCATATAAATATCACTAACTGTATAGATGGCCTCAATACGCTCTTTTCTTCTTAAAATCAAAGCTAATACCAAACCATACAAAACTAAAACAACTGCTATTATTAAATAAACACTCCACTGCACAAATAGATTATTCAATAAAGCAAACGGAGTTGCTTTACTAAACCAATCTAAGTATAAGTAATGAGAACCCAAATAGTAATCAATACCATATAATCCTAAAGCGAGTACCATCATAAAAAGAATACTACTCTTGATATTCTTTGACTTAGGAGTATATTTTTCATTCCGAATATAAATAATGAATGATGTCATACTAAATGCTACCATCAGCATATCCAAGATATATACTATGTTGAAATAAGGATATACATTAACTTGGAAAATACTATACAAAATTAAAAATAGCATTCCAAAATAATACAGTATACTACCAACCTTATCTCTATGACATAACGACCATAACAACATGATCATAAAAGTGATATCACTTATGGAAAGTGGTAAGCCTGTCTGCAAACTAAAGGTACCACTAACCACTACCATTACATACTTAAACACAAAGAAGATAAACGCAAGTCCCATCAAAGAATTGATTAAAGACTCATTTACCTTCTTAGGATTAGAACTAGAAAATAATACTAAAAGACCCACAATTATAAAAACACTCAACAAACTTATAATATATAGTGCACTCATAAATTTCATAGGTGCTTGATGTAGAATGAACTCTAGTACTTTCATACGAGGTAAAACGCCCATCCGCAGTAGACTAATAGAATATCTAAAAAGAACCCTGTTAGACCCACTAAGCTAAGTAAATTATAGAACTCATCAAACACAAAAACATTCAATCGAATACCAAAGATAAATAAAATAACAATCGCAATTATGACCTTACCAACCCAACGATTATTACGTTTAGCATGACTTGATAAACTAAACCCTATTACTAAACATAATACTAAACGCACAAATGTTAACCAGATATCGTACTTAGCCGGTATAATTTTAGTTAAGAAACTATAAGCTATTGCACTAATGATTATAGTCAACAACGCCTTCCATGTATTTTTCACATTAAACCCCCTGCTTTTTTAAATATAATCTACTGCCAAGGTACATTCCCAATCCAGGAACAACAGTACCCATCATCCACCATAATGAATATATATTTTCAACGGGAACTCTATAAATAAAAGTACCAAACCAAGGATTCACAATGCAGTATATCAGCATATAATCAATATTGTGAAACTCCTGAGCAATAAAATAAACAACAGCATAAACAGCCATCATTCCCAGTGTGAAATAGATTACCGATCGTTCTATACCAACTCTCAACGATTTCTTATTTGGCTTAATAGCCGCATATAAAGTTCCTAGGATTAAGTAAAAGATTAAACCCACTAGACTCAAGATAGAGGCCTGTAACCAAACTGGAAATCCCTTAGTAAAATTTGTAAATGGATGAATATAATTAAATGACATCGCAAAAACAGCACTAAATACTGTATGAATGATAATAAGGTGCAATAAAATTTTTAACGTAATGTTACGCGCTCTTTTTCTACTCACATTATACCTCCAATTCTTCACACCTTATTATAACACGATTCTATCTATGTTTTTTGTATAAAAACATACTATCACCAAAGGAAAAAAAACGATATTCCTTATTTATTGCATGAGCATACGCTTCGTCAATTACTTCCTTAGAAGCAAAAGCACTTACCAACATGATTAACGTGGACTTAGGCAAATGAAAATTAGTAATTATTCCATCTACCGCACCAAAGCAATAGCCAGGTGTAATGAATATTTGACTCTCCCCTTCACACGCCACAAACTTACCATATTTTTTCTTAATTGTTTCAAGTGTACGCACACTTGTTGTTCCAACCGCAATAATACGACGCCCCTCTTCTTGCGCTTTATTTAATGCACTAGCCGTTTTTTCATCCATACTATACCATTCACTATGCATCGTATGATTACTAATATCATCTACTTTAACAGGTCTAAAAGTCCCAAGCCCTACATGTAGCGTAATATACTGAACTTCTACTCCCATTGCTTTGATTTCCTCTATTAAATCTTTGGTGAAATGAAGACCAGCAGTTGGTGCTGCACTACTTCCTTTAACTCTAGAATAGACCGTTTGATAACGATCTTTATCCTCCAACTTTTCATGAATATAAGGTGGCAAAGGCATCTCACCTAACTGATCCAAGACTTCTAAAAAGATACCTTCATAAATGAGTTCAAAGAATCGAATACCCTCTTCACCTATCTTTACACACTTCATTTTCAACTCACCACTACCAAATGAGACCACAGTCCCCAGCTTAACAACACGAGCATTTCCCACTAAACACTCTGCTACATTATTCTCAATTTTAAGAACTAAGACCTCAACATGAGCTCCAGTATCTTCCTTAACACCAAACAGACGTGCCGATAAAACACTAGTATCATTTAATACTAAAACATCACCTTTACTTAAATAATCTTTGATGTCATAAAAGTGCTTATCTTCTAAGCCGTCTTTAACAACCAATAAACGAGAAGTATCACGTTTTTCTAATGGTGTTTGAGCAATTAAATGCTCCGGAAGATTAAAATCAAAATCACTAACTTTCATAAATTCACTCCTATATGTAAAAAGGGCCTTACGACCCTATTAAAACCCTTTTAAGTTGTCACTGTCAATCCCAAATCTTTCAAATACTTCCTTTTTAAGTTCAAGGAAACGATCTTCGCGAATAGCCTCACGAATGTCTTCCATTAACTTAAGAAGATATCTCAGATTATGAATTGATAGTAAACGTGCTCCAAATCCTTCATTAGTACGATATAAGTGACGAAGATACGCTCTTGAATAGTTTGTACATGCCTCACAATCGCACTCAGGATCCAAAGGACCAAAGTCCATTTCATATTTCTTATTCTTAATGTTTATACGACCTTCTGATGTCATCAACGCACCATGCCTTGCATTACGCGTTGGTAATACACAATCGAACATATCAACACCACGTTCAACACCCTCAAAAATTGCATCAACAGACCCCACACCCATTAAATAACGTGGTTTGTCTTCAGGTAAGTATTTAATCCCATCTTCAATCATTTTATACATAACGTCCTTTGGTTCACCAACACTGGTTCCACCGATACTATAGCCAGGGAAATCCATCGCCGCCAAAGTCTTAGCATGTTCATGGCGAAGATCTTCAAACTCTCCTCCTTGAACAATTCCAAACAACGCTTGATCATCAGATCGAGCATGAGCTTCTTTACCACGCTTAGCCCAACGTGTAGTACGATCAATACTCTCACGCATATACTCATAACTAACTGGATAAGGAGGACACTCATCAAAACTCATGATAATGTCAGCTCCCAAGTCATTTTGAATTTCAATCGCTTTTTCAGGTGATAAAAACAACTTATCACCATTTAAGTGGTTTCTAAAGTGAACGCCTTCTTCAACAATCTCACGAATCTTCGATAAAGAGAACACCTGAAATCCACCACTGTCAGTAAGGATAGGACCATCATAGTTCATAAACTTATGAAGACCCCCTGCTTCCTTTACCACCTTCTCACCCGGTCTTAACCATAGGTGATAGGTGTTACTTAATATTACTTGTGAGTTAATAGCCTTTAAATCTTCGGGCGATAAATGCTTAACGGTTGCTAAAGTCCCAACAGGCATGAACATTGGTGTTTCACACACACCATGCTTTGTTACCAATGTAGCTGTTCGGGCTTTAGTTTCACTTGATTTAACTTCAACCTTAAATTCTAATGCTTTAGACATACTAACCTTCCTTGTGTTTTAATGCTTGCTTACGTTCATGTGGTTTTAAGTATTGCTTTCTCAAACGCAAATTATGAGGCGTTACTTCTACAAACTCATCATCACGAATAAACTCAACTGCATACTCTAGTGTCAACGGAATTGGCGTAACCAATCTCATAGCTTCATCACGACCAGATGATCGAACAGCAGTTGCTTTCTTATTTTTAGTTGGATTAATATCCATATCAGTGTCACGAGATGCAATCCCTACGATCATACCCTCATATACTTCGGTTTGTGCCCCAATGAAGAATTGACCACGCTCCTGTAAGTTAAAGATTGAGTATGTCATAGATACACCTTGCTCAGTTGATACCATCGATCCATTTTGACGTGTAGGAACACTTCCCTTTAGAGGTTCATAATCATGGAACTGACGAACCATCGTCCCTTCTCCACGTGTCATATTAATAAAGTCACTTCTAAATCCAATTAGACCACGTGTAGGAACATGCCAGTACTGAACAACCATACTACCGTTTTCTTCCATATTTGTAAGCTCACCTTGTCTTAAACTAAGCTGACTAATAATTGTACCACTATAATCCAATGGTACTTCAATTACTACTTCTTCAACTGGTTCACACTTAACACCATCAATTTCCTGAATAATTACCTTAGGCTTACTAATTGCTAGCTCATAGCCTTCGCGTCGCATATTCTCAATTAATATAGTTAAGTGCAACTCACCACGACCACTTACTTTAAATACATCTGCACTACCTGTCTCTTCAACACGAAGCCCAACATTAACCTCAAGTTCACGGTCCAATCTCTCTTTAATATTACGAGACGTAACATACTTACCATCTTTACCCGCAAACGGAGAGGAGTTAACCATAAAGTTCATAGATAATGTAGGTTCTTCAATCTTAATAGCTGGCATTGGCATAATATTTCCCGGGTTATTTAATGTATCTCCAATTGAAATATCATCAATACCAGAAATTTGAACCATATCACCACTATAGGCTACATCAACACTCTTACGATTTAGACCTTCATATACATATAGATTCGCAATACTCTTATTACGAACTTTACCTTCACCATTTACAACCGCAACGTTTTGACCTTTTTTTATCGTTCCACTAAAGATACGACCAATACCAAGTCTACCAACATATGAATCATATGCCAATGTAGATATTTGAATTTGAAGTGCTTCTTCATCCTTATTAGGATATGGCGCAGTATGATTGATAATTGTATCAAATAGAGGTTGAATATCATCATTAGTATCTTCCTCATTATATCTAACGATACGTTTCTTCGCCATTCCATAAAGAATTGGGAACTCTAGTTGCTCATCTGTCGCATCTAGGTCCATAAATAATTCATACACCATTTCAATAACTTCAGGAACACGCTTGTCTGGTTTATCGATCTTGTTAATTAATAAAATCGGCTTCAATCCAGCTTCCAACGATTTCTTTAAAACAAATCGAGTTTGTGGCATAGGACCTTCCGCGCTATCCACAAGTAAAATAACAGTATCCACTGTTTGAATAATACGCTCAACTTCACTAGAGAAGTCCGCGTGACCTGGTGTATCCACCACGTTTAATTTATAGCCTTTATAATTCACGCTACAGTTTTTGGAGTAGATGGTAATGCCACGTTCACGCTCAATGTCGTCACTATCCATAACTTGGTCTTTGACTTCTTCACGCTCGTTAAACACACCTGCTTGATCCAATATCGCATCCACAAGCGTACTCTTACCAGAGTCAACGTGGGCAATAACGGCTAAGTTAATAATTTTTTCCATAATTCACCATCTTTTCTTTTGCTGGTTTATTATACACCATCAAGTACCACCCTACCAAAGAAAAAACACTAGAAATTATGTTTTTTTTCACGTTTTTACAAGTTAGAGTCTTTTAATATCGTTTTAAGTATATTTGCAGACTCTTTTAGAGCCTCTCGTTCATTAGAACTATACGGAACTTCCACTACATCACGTACCCCTTCGCTACCAACAATAGTAGGCACTGACAAGTAAACATCTTCAAGACCATAGTCCCCAGTTTGTAAACTAGAAACAGTCAATATTGACTTTTCATCTCTAAGAATTGCTTTCACAATACGAGTAACAGCTAAAGCAACTGCATAGTTTGTATATCCTTTGCGATCAATAATATGATACGCCGCATTCTTGACACCACTTTCAATATCATCACGCATATTCTGAGTAAACTCAATATCCATATCATGACAATATTGCTCAAGCGTTAAACCACCGATGGTAGCCAATGACCATGTCGCAATCTCAGAGTCCCCATGTTCTCCAATAATATTCGCATGAATATCACGAACATCCACATTAAATACATCAGATAATGCATCTTGAAAACGCGCCGTATCCAATACAGTTCCCGACCCAAATACACGATTAGGTGGAAATCCAGAAAGTTTATACGTAACATGCGCTAAGATATCCACTGGATTTGATACAACCAATAAGATTGAATTTGGATTATACTTCACAATCTCAGGTATCATTTGCTTATATATCTCAATATTTCTATTAACTAGATCAACACGTGTTTCACCAGGTCTTTGTGCTAACCCAGCAGTTATTACCACAATATCCGAATTCTTAGTTCTCTCATAGTCTCCAGCTGTAATCTTAACTGGATCCACAAACACTTGCCCATGCGACAAATCAAGTGCTTCACCCACTGCTTTTTCATGATTAATATCCACCAATACAATTTCACTTGCAACACTTTGATTCATAAGCGCAAACGCTGTAGCAGAGCCAACAGCTCCCGCCCCAATAATTGATATTTTAACTGATTTCATAATAATCCTCCTAACTATAATACTACCACATTTACCGACAATCGTTGCTAACAACGCAATAATTAGATACACTATACCTAGGTGATAAACATGGATAAATTCAAAGGATTCTACAAGAAAACTACACAAGAAAGACAAGATATCTTATCTATTAATAAGAACCTTGATTTCATATCAAAACTAGATGAAAAAACTGCAGCTCACATGGTAGAAAACTACGTGACCAACTTTGAAGTACCAATGGGTGTAGCCCCTTCATTTCTAATCGACAATAAGTTCTATAATGTACCGATGGTTACAGAGGAGTCATCTGTTATTGCTGCTGCTAGTAAAGCCGCTAAGATTATCAAAGATAACAACGGCTTCATAACAACCATTCACAATACGCTAAAACAAGGTGAGATTACTTATTATAAACCAAGCAACCCTAGCAATTTAAAAGAGTATATAATCAACAATAAAGAACTACTCTTCAACCTAGCCAACAAAGCTTACCCTTCTATTGTAAATAGAGGTGGGGGTATAAGAGATATAGCTATAAGAGATACTAAACACTTCACCATTATCGATGTTTATATGGACACACAAGAAGCAATGGGAGCTAATATGCTCAATACAGTATTAGAGACCCTTGCCCAACATATCTCACTAAACACAAACGAAACACATCTCTTTGCTATACTTACAAATCTAACAACACAATGTCTAGTTACTTCTACTTGTGCAATAGATTCACTACCCATCTCTACTTTAAAAAATATCGCAACAGCTAGTCTACTAGCCCAAGAGGATATCTACAGAGCTACTACTCATAATAAAGGTATTATGAATGGTATTGAAGCAGTAACACTAGCAAGCGGTAATGATACAAGAGCTGTTAGTGCTGCAGCCCATGCTTACGCATCAATAACAGGATCCTACCAACCCCTAGCAACATGGAAACTAGAAGATAATAAACTTATAGGATCAATTACCTTACCTCTAGCACTAGGTAGTGTTGGTGGCGCCATTGCACTTCACCCAAAAGCGCAACTTACCCAACAGATCCTTAATCTAGAAAGCGCTCAAGAACTCATGAGCATCATCGCATCAGTAGGACTCGCTCAAAACTTTGCAGCTCTATTAGCCCTAACAACTGATGGCATCCAAAAAGGACATATGTCCCTTCACGCTAGTAACTTAGCACTAAGTGTAGGAACACCACCTGAACTCATGGATCAAGTAGTTAAAGAACTCCAAGAATCAAAACCAATGAATCAACAAACTGCCAAGAATATCTTAGACAACTTACTTGGTAAGTAATCATTTAATAACAAAAGCCTGTTTCGTACGAAACAGGCTTTAACTTTTTATAAGAACTTAAAGTAAGATCCAACGAATGCTAGTGCAAAGGTAATTGCAATTAACAATACAGGGTTTGACTTCTTATGTCTTAAAAGATAATACATCAATAGTGTATATGCCATCGGTAATAAATTAGGGAATATCTTATCAAAGAAAGCTGTTTGAATATCTACAATGTTTGTTTCACTAATTGCTATTTGAGCAACCAACTGAATATCGACATAAGTAGCGATCAAACCACCAATAACAGTAATACCAAGGATTGTCGCTGCTTTAGAGATTAAATCTGAACTCTCTTTAACTCTAGATAAAGCTGTTGTTCCTAAATTATAGCCTAGCCTAGTAAGTGGGAATCTAAGCAAGAACACACCAAGGTATACTACAAAGAAAATTAAAGGTCCTAAGAAACTTCCTTCAATAGCAAATGAAGCTGAGATACCAGCAACAATTGGTAATAGAGTGAACCAGAAAATAGCATCGCCAATACCTGCAAGAGGCGCAAACAATGCCACCTTTAATCCCTTAATAGTTTCACGATCTTCTTTTTGCTCTTCAAGTGATATCAGTAAACCCATTAACATCCCTACTAAAACAGGATGCGTATTAATGAAATCCAAGTTATCTCTCATAGCATGAGACATAGCTTCTTTATCATCACCATGAATCTTTTCAAGAGCAGGTAATTGTGCCGCTAAGAATCCGACACTTTGCATACGCTCGAAACTAAAGGCTGCCTGTAAAAGCGTAGACCTTAAGGCTAATTTATTAATATCAGCACGAGTTAGAATTTGATTATTTTTGCTAGATGCCATCTTCCATGTCTCCTCTCGTATTAGAGTTTCCTGCCGAAACTTTCTTCAGCGCGTCATCTCTGTCCTTATCAATATTAAAGACGATAAGAGCTAATGCCAATCCAACTAAAGCAACTGGCAACAGGTTGTCAAATGGCAAGAATGATGCCATTAAGAAACCAACGATAAGATAAGGAACATAATATCCCTTCATCATTACATTTAATAACATTCCAAAACCAACTGCCGGTAGAATTCCTCCAGCGATTTCAAATCCATGCGCAACCCATGGCCATAAATTCTCTACAAAATTACGCATAACGTCCTGAGCTACATAAGCACTTAAGAATACGATGATTGCATAGGATGCACCAACGATTAGTGTAAGTAGGACTGATATTCTCATAATACCTTTTGAGTTTGCTGCATCTGCTGCTGCATCTGCTCGTCTCATGAATAATGAGAATGTTGAATAAAAGAATAATATTACATACTGCATCAAGAAACTAAATGGCAACGAAAGTCCTAATGATGCCGCTGCCGAGTTACCACTTGTATGCGCGATAACTACGGTCATAACACCAGCTAAGATTGGGTTAGGCGGTTGTGTACCTCCTGCTGGCGTTAGACCTGCAAAGGTTAATTCAGCAAGACCACCAGCTACAATGCCCAACGTAGGATTACCAAGAATAATTCCTGTTACTGTTGCAACAATAATGGGTCTAAATATAAATAGCGCTTCAAGCCAAAAGTCGATTCCGACTATAAAGGCCCACAGAGCTAATAATAGACCTTGAAATAAACTAATTGTCCCCAAGTTTTACTCCTCCTAAAATTTTATATGTTCTTTTGCGTCTCCTGGGACATCTTGAATATAAAGATCAACACCTTGGTCGTGAATATACTTTAAATCCTCCATGTCCTTGTCATCTACATAGACTTTCTTAGATAAAGCTCGTTTACCTGGAGAAAAGTGCATATTTCCAACGTTTACTTCTTTGATTGGAACACCATGCTCAATTAAGTAACGAACATCTTTTGGTTCTTTGCAGATAATAAATATTTTTTGTCTATCTGCAGCTTTATCAATTACAGCCGCTGTTTTATCTAGTGTAAAAAAACGAATATCAGCATTTGATGAGTCAGCTACTGATCTCATCAATTCTTGCAATAAAGGTTCTTCTGCTGTCTTGTTATCAGCAACAAGCAATAAATTGGCCCCCAAAGTCATAGTCCACGTTACACCCACTTGTCCATGGACAAGACGGTTGTCAATTCGTGTCAACAGAATGTTTGGCATCATTTCCCTCCTTTCCACCTTATATC
>CAZEQW010000022.1:0-14380 GCA_964514505.1 uncultured Erysipelothrix sp.
ACGCAACTTACATTGATTTAGGTGCATCTACTCCAATTAATCCAAGAGCATTACGAAGTGTTGTTTGAACTGCAAGTAATAACTGAACACGCTGACCTGTCATATTTAAGTCATCTTGATCGTTAATCTTAACTTCACCGTAATAAGAGTGTAGCATCTGAGCCAACCCTTGAATATAATTTGGAATGGTTTGAACACTGCGCGTTGCAGCTACATTAGCCACCACACCTGGAAACGCATTTAATGTTTTAAGCAACTCAATTTCTTTTGGATGATTCAATCTATCTAATGCATCAACACTGATTTCACCAACTCTATTTATAACTGATTCAATACGAGCATGAGCATATTGAGCATAATAAACTGGGTTTTCATTAGTTCTAGAACGAGCTAGTCCTAAATCAAAGTCCAATGGCGTTTGTAGGGAACGTGCTACAAAGAAGTAACGTGCTGCATCAACACCAATATCTTCTGCTAAGTCAACTAATCCTACAGCATTACCAGTACGCTTACTCATCTTAACTTCCAATCCGTCTTCAATCAAACGAACCATTTGAATGATATCAACATCCAATACATCCTTATAACCAAAGGACTCAAGTGCGGCTTTCATTCTTGGGATATAACCATGGTGGTCTCCACCCCATAAGTTTAGAAGATGTAAATAACCACGTTCTATTTTATATAAATGATTCGCAATATCTGGTACTAAATAAGTGTAGGACCCATCACTCTTAATTAGAACTCGGTCTTTATCGTCGCCATATTCTGTAGACTTAAACCAAAGCGCTCCCTCGTCTTCATAAGTCACACCCAACTCCTTTAAGTCAGATAATGTCTTTTCAACACGACCATCGTCATAAAGCGATTTTTCACTTACCCATGAATCAAACTCAACTCTAAATGTCTTTAAATCTTTTTCAATCCTCTTTAACTCAAACTCAATACCCAATGTTTTGAAATATGGCTCCCAATCACTTTGATCAGCGTTTAACCACTTGTCACCCTCTTGATTTTTAACATCACCAGCAATCTCAATAATATCTTGACCATGGTAACCATCTTCAGGTAACTCAGCTTCTAATCCAAACGCTTGCTTGTATCTAGCAAACAGAGAATGACTTAACATTGTAATTTGATTACCTAAGTCATTAACGTAGAACTCGCGTAATACATCATATCCAGCAAACTTAAGGATACGTGTTAATGAATCACCCCAGGCTGCACCACGAGCGTGTCCAACGTGAAGCTGCCCTGTTGGGTTTGCGGATACGTATTCAACTAATACCTTACTACCTTCACCCGCATCTGATGAACCATAAGCATCGCCTTCTTCAAGAACCTTAGTAATAACACGAGCTAACACTTCAGGTTTCATAAAAAAGTTAATAAAACCAGGTCCCGCTACTTCTACACTTGAAACCCAATCATGAGTCTCTAAATCACTTGCGATAGCTCCAGCGATTTCTCGTGGATTCTTACCAAGTACCTTCGTTAAGCGCATGGCAATATTTGTTGCATAGTCCCCTTGTTCAGGACGAGATGGGATTTCTAACATTAGCATCCCCTTATCAACATCTAAATCAAAAGCATCCTTTAAACTTTTTGCAATAGCATTTATTAATGTTTCCTCTATAAAATTCATATTAACTCCTTATATTTCTTAACAGCCGCAAACGCTATGGTTCCAGGCCCAGTATGTGCTAGGATAATCGGGTATAGCTCACTTACAATTACACTCTTGCCCACTTTAGTTTCAACTTCACTTACCAATGACTCTAACTCTTCCTTTGGAAAACCACCATCAATCACGATGAAATCATAGTCGTCAATAGGACATTCTTCAATAACCTTATTAATACCAACTGATAAAGCCTTCTTATGTGTTCTGACCTTATCCGCTAAATCAATTTCTCCATTAGTTACTTGTAACACCGGGAAAATCTTCAACAGATTGGCTACTGCCGCCGCTGCAGGCTTAATACGCCCACCACGCCTTAAATACTGAATATCACTTGGAATCAGTGACGCATATAAGCGCGAGTTATTCTCTAACTCGTACTTAATCTTATCAACAGAAACACCAGCCTCAGCCCAAGCTTTAGCTTGCTTCACCATATACAATAAAGGATGTGCTACAAACAAAGTATCAATCACAGTCAACTTACCTTCAAGTTCATCTTCAAGAGTCTTAAATGATGCATACGATCCACTTAACTTACTGGATATTGGCAACAATATAATATGGTCATGAGTCTTCAATAACTCTTCAAATAATTCAAGCCCCTTATAGATGTTAGGTTGAGATGTACTTACTGATTTACCATCTAACATTGCCTGAATAATACTATCTCTAGAAATAGTCTCTTCTTCAATATATTCATCATCCCCAACTACCATAGGCATACGCAACACATGAATACCTAAATCCAATGCCTGTTGCTTAGATAAGTCTGCTGAAGAATCTGTAACAATAGCGATTCGCATGTAATACCTCCTAATTCTTATATAACTATATCACGTTTATATATCTTAAATAAATAAAAAACTCACCAAACGGTGAGATGTAATTTAATATGGGGCGATCGACGGGACTCGAACCCGCGCATGCCGGGACCACAACCCGGAGTGTTAACCAACTTCACCACGACCGCCATTTGCTATAATATGATAACTCATATCATATTAAAAGTAAACACCTAAATGGCACTTTCTCTCTAAAACATTATTATCATTATATAATAACAGCCATTAAATGTCATCACTATATTAAGAAAGAGGCGATATCGCCTCTTAAGTTAAATATATTTTACTCACAAAAGTCAGCACCAAGATAACATCCAGGTACCTTAAGGAACATATTAGAGTAGAGATCTAATAGTTGCTTATGCTCATTTTCATTTAATGCTACCAGCGGATCTTCTGTTGGTACCGTTCCTGCATGAGTCTCAATTACAACTCCATCTACTAATACCACTACAAATGGAGCGGGAATACGTTTAATACTAGGATCGTTAAGTCCCGTGTATATTGGTGCATCTTCACCTAAATATTCAAGTATCTTAGTATAGAAGGGATCAGCTTCTTTTGTGGTAATTACTTCATCACCTTTTAATACTTTAGTATCTCTTAACTCTTGAATGTTTACATATGTAACTTCATCTAGATTTACTTGCTTAGCAGCTTCGTTGATTACAGCTACAGCATTTCTACACCAAGGACAACTTTCAAACCCAAAGTATATAACGCCAGTGCCTTTATCTAAGAGTTCAAGCACTTCATCCTGAGACTTTTCTTTAATAACATGGTCATTAGGTAAGTTTACTTCTATATATGAAACACCGTTATCCATAGTTTTTCCATTTAGCGACTCATAAGCACTCTTAACTGGATCTTTGGGGGTTTTTGGTTGTGTTAATACAAGGGCTAGTGCAATCATTGTGATAATTACAAGAGCTCCGATTCCTATAAATAGCGACTTCTTTTTCTTATCCATCACATCACTCCTTATCTAGTCGTCATTATACATCATTTAACTTCAAATATACATTGATATTATATTTACCTGTGCTATAATTCTATTAGAAAAAGAGTCCTTTAAGTTGATTCCGTGAGATCGACAAGGTGTTTAAAAAGTTTTACTAAACATTTTAAGGGCGTATTTGCGCCCTTTTTTCTTAGGAACTTTTTCGAATAAAGAAAAAGGAGATGTTTATGAAGAATAAACAATTTGTTGGGTATTTACCTGACGAGCGCCCTTCAACGGGTCGATTAATTTTATTTGCGATACAGCAAATACTGGTTATGTTCCCTGCTACAGTAATGGTTGCATTACTAACAGGATTCCATGTTTCAACCACAATCTTTGCGAGTGGATTTGCGACATTATGTTTCTTATTTATCACTAAAAGAGAGATTCCATTATATTATGGATCTAGCTTCTCTTATATTACTGCCATTGTCGGTATTACCGGAGCAACATTTGGTCAAACAGCAAGTGATGCATTAATATCACAAGCACAATTTGGTATTATTATGTCAGGGTTTGTTTCAATCATCGCTGGATTGATTGTAAATAAGTTTGGACAAGAACGCATCGAACGTTTCTTACCAGCTACAGTTACTGGTGGAATCGCAATCATCATTGGTTTATCATTGGCTGGAAACGCTATGACCGGTGCCCTTGGTTATAGTATTGTTGATGGAGTTGGAACTATGGATATGAAATATGCCATTGTAGCTTTAATTACTCTGACATCCACCGTACTATTTTCAGTTTATGTAAAAAAAGGTATCATGGGTCAAGTTCCAATTCTTATGGGTATGTTGATAGGTTATGCAGTAAGTGTTGCATTTGGTATGGTAGACTTTAACGCTATCTTCTCTCAAGGAGTCATCCAAGCTCCACACTTTACATTACCAAAACCAAGTTGGAGTGCTGTGATTGCTATTATGCCTATTGCCATTGCAACGATTCCAGAATCTACTGCGCATCTATATCAATTAGATATCTATGTTCAAAACGTAGCAAAGTCAAAAGGTGTCGATAAAAACTACAACATTTCTCAAAAATTAGGTTCTAATCTAATTGGTGATGGTATTGGAGATATCGTTAGTGCTGCAATTGGTGGACCAGCAGGCACAAACTATGGTGAGAACATCTCTACTATGGCTATTACTAATAACTTCTCAGTATACGTACTAGGAGCAGCAGCGATTATGACAATGTTAATCTCATTTATTAATCCACTATCACTTCTAGTAAGTTCAATTCCTTCACCAGTTATCAACGGTGTTGGTATCTATCTATTTGGGGTTATCGGGGCACAAGGTATCGCAATCTTAATCAACAAAGAAGTTGACTTATTTGATGCTAAGAACCTTGCAATCCTTGCAATCATACTAATCGTTGGATTAGGTGGACACTTCGCATTTGATGGCGGTATGATTCTAGTTGGTACAGCTAAGTTACCAGCAATTGCAACGGCATCCTTAGCAGGTATTGTATTTAATATCATTCTCAATTTTAAAGAGTTATTCTTAAATAAGTAGTAAACTCAAAACGAATCCTATAATGGGTTCGTTTTTTCACTTAACATTTACCTAATAGGTATCTAGGATAGATAATTAAATCAAAAATTAAAATACATCTCATTCAAAACGAAACCAAATCTCACTATATTCTATTAATAACAGGATAAGTCTAAGTAATGTATAAGCGTCATTTTGCGGTGAAAGAAAAAGTATTTATAGTAAAAACACTTTACGAACAGATACCAGATAATGGTTCTCTCGTAAAGTTTTTTTACTTACTTACCTACTCTATAAAACACTTCATCTAGAGATGCTTTATCTTGAGTAATTACAATTTTCTCTTTACCACTTGTTGCCTCTCCATCAGTAAATGGTATCTCATCTTCATAACTTGCTGGGATATACATCATCATAGCCCCAAACATTTCATCAAATATAACATTGATAGAAATTATTGAGCCTGGTTCTTGTTGACTACCATTTAATAATCTTCCATCTGCTAAGTCTTCAACATATACCATGCTATCGCCAGTAATTTCAAACTCACTTCCACTAGCATTTTTCCATTTACCTTCAATTAATGAAAAGTTACCGAAGTTCATATAGTCTATAGCGCTCAATTTTTTTTCTTTCCCAATTATATTCCATCCAAACTCATTAAGATCCTTGTACTCTTTAGCAACCCCGGATGTACAGGTGTTGCCCCCTCTTTTACAACTACTAATTCAGTTTTATCTTTACTAAAATCTAGTTGCTTATAAGCGTCTTCTGTAGCTGCACCAACTGAGAAAATTAAACTACCATCTTTATGTAAGTTAATTCTTGATCTTTCTCCAATTGAATCAAGACTATTTTCTTTGCTAGTTAATCGATATACTTTATTATCTACAATCGTATATATATCAAGTATCGATACATCTCCACTTAGATGTTTAAGTGCAATAACTAACTCATTTACCCCATTGCCGTCCAAATCAACAAACGAACTATATAGATTTTCAGTGAAGTTTTCGTGGTATAAACTAGCCACAAAATTAATTCCCTCAATATCTGCATTGGTATCGTTTTCTGTGACTTTGGCATATTGCTCAATGACTGGTGTATATAGATCCATGTTTTCTTTGTTGCTAGAGCCACACCCTGTAATTACTACTAGTACTACTAAACTCATTAATTTTTTTTATTTTTAAATCTCCCTTGTTGTTAGATTTTACGTGAGTTATTATATTTTTAATAGACTTACTTTCTATTTCACCCTTAATATCTATTGATTTGAACTTGTGAAACATATCATTTCAAACTTGGTTAGTTTCCTTTGTTTTGACATTTATCTTTGTTAAAGTTTCTCTCGAGACCTAATGTTATATGAAATAAAATAAAGTCTTGTATTCTAATTTTATTAGGTTATAATGTAAGTATATGAGCGGTTGCTCATATACTTATGGAGGAAGTTTTAATGAATATAAATCAAACTAATCAAGAACACAGTCACGATCATGATCACGGTTCCTTACCAGTAGTTCTCTACTTCGTAGGACTGGCATTATTTATTGTTGCACTTTTCTTAGATGGAAACATTAGTAACTGGGCTTTTATAATAGCTATGTTAACAGCTGGCTACCATGTACTATGGGAAGGTATCGAAGATACTTATATCAAAACTAAAGCTAACAAGAAGTTTACACCTAACGTACATATCCTAATGGGACTAGCAGCATTTGGTGCTATTGCTATTGGAGATGTCCAAGAGGGTGCTTTACTTATCTTAATCTTTGCTGGTTCACACTTCTTAGAAGACTATGCTGAAGGTAGAAGTCAAAGAGAAATTACCAACTTACTTAAGTTAAACCCAACTGAAGGTCGCTTAATCTTAGAAGATGGAACAACTAAACTAGTGGCAGCCGAAGAGTTGAGGATTGGTGATCGCGTTCAAATCTTAGTTGGAGACCAAATTCCGACAGATGGTATTATTATCAGTGGAACAAGTAGTATAGATGAAGCTTCAATAACCGGAGAAAGTGTTCCTAATGAGAAATCTGTTGGTGATGTAGTTTTCGGAAGTACTATTAATGGCCATGGTACATTAGTTGTAGAAGTATCAAACGACCCATCTGATACTGTATTTGCGAAAATTCTCGAAATGGTAAAGCAATCACAATCTAACTTAACTAAAACAGCAAGTCGCATCAAAAGATTAGAGCCAATCTATGTAAATATCGTATTATTGCTGTTCCCTGTTTTCCTATTGTTTGGAAACTTTATTATGAACTGGGGATGGGATGTAACATTATATCGAGGTATGGTTTACTTAACAGTAACTTCACCGTGTGCACTGGCTGCCAGTGATGTTCCTGCAACACTGTCTGCAATCTCTAACTTAGCGAGACACGGAGTTTTACTTAAAGGTGGATCATACTTATCTAACATAGCTGAACTAAATGCTGTTGCATTTGATAAAACAGGTACACTAACACAAGGTAAACCTGTTGTTACTGATGTTGAGTATTTTAACAGCAACAATGAACTCTATGACAATCTAATGGTTTCAATGGAAAAGCAATCCAATCACCCATTAGCTGATGCTATTATTGCTCACTTCACTAATGCAAATACATTAGATATTGAAGTTGAGAATATCATTGGTACTGGATTAGTTACCAAATACGATGGAACTGATTATATAATCGGTAGTCCAAAGAGCTTCAAAGATGTATCTGAAGCCATTACAGAGCGCACCCACGCATTAAGCGAAGAAGGAAAGACAGTTGTATACTTTGGATCAAACAACACAGTTCTTGCTCTAATTGCACTAATGGACGTTCCAAACGATAACTCAACACGTGTTATCAAATACTTGAAATCACAAAACATTCATACTGTAATGATTACAGGGGATGCTCACAGGACAGGATACGCTGTTGCGAAGACAATCGGAATTGATGATGTTAAAGCAGAAGTACTTCCAGAAAACAAAGCACAAATCATTGAAGAGTTACAAACTCAACACGGTTTAGTCGCAATGTTAGGAGATGGAGTAAATGATGCTCCAGCGCTTGTACAAGCGAATATTGGTATAGCGATGGGAGATGGAACAGACATTGCCATTGACGTAGCCGATGCAGTACTCATGAGAAACGACTTAGATAATTTCGCGTATGCACATAAAGTATCTAAGAAGTTAAACAAGATTGTAAGCCAAAATATTATCTTCTCTATGGGAGTAGTAATATTTCTACTAGTATTAAATATTATGGGAAATATGAGTTTACCTCTTGGTGTAGTCTTCCACGAAGGAAGTACAGTAGTAGTAATCTTAAACGGCTTACGCTTATTAAAGAATATTGAATAAGACTCCACACGGAGTCTTTTCTTTACCAAGCATATGATAAGACAGTATCAATATATCTTAGTATACTTAATATAAGAGGTGAAAAAATGAAAAAAATACTAACAATCGTGAGTAAAGACTTCGATGACTTAGAATTCTTCTATCCACAACTTCGATTGGAAGAAGCTGGATATCAAGTAGTTATTGCTGGCGAGTTCAAAGACCAAAGTGTCACAGGAAAATTTGGACTAACCACAAAAACTCATATTAGTTTCGATGAAGTCAACATAGAAGAATACGAAGGTATAATGATACCAGGTGGTTGGGCTCCAGATTATCTAAGACGCTTTGATAGCGTGCTAGAGTTCGTTAAATACATGAACAAGCACAACAAACTGATTGGCATTATTTGCCACGCAGGCTGGGTACTATCTTCAGCAGACATACTAAAAGATAGAACAGTAACCAGTACACCAGGTATTAAACACGACTTAATGCACGCTGGTGCAACCTGGGTTGACAAGGCAGCACTAATTGATGGAAACATCGTATCAGGAAGAAGACCACCTGATCTACCAGAGTATATGCCTTTGGTATTAGAAGTATTGAGTAATCAATAGGTATAAATGAAAAGGAGATCCTTCCATTATGGAAAGATCTCCTTTTAACTACTCCGCTATATTTAATAATCCCTATTATCAGGATTAGGTGACTCCTTACCAATACCTTTTAATGCATCAATGGCAGTCATATCTTCATCACTAATTAAAAAATCAAACACATCAAGATTCTCAATGATACGAGATTTAGTTACCGACTTAGGTAGAGGAACATAACCTCTTTGAATTGACCAACGAATCGCCACTTGAGCTACACTCTTATTGTAACTTGCCGCAATCTCAATCAACTTCTCATTATCCAATATAGTACCTGTACCAAGAGGACTATAAGCCTGCGTCACTATTCCATGTGAATCATTAAAAGCCTTTAATTCTTCTTGCGGATCAGATGGACTTGCATAGATCTGATTCACAGCCGGTTTAATCTTAGCTGTTTTAAATAGTTCAGCCAAATGATGTTCATGAAAATTAGACACACCAATTGCACGAATTTTTCCTTCTTCAACAGCCTCTTCCATTGCACGCCACGCTTCAGAGTTACCCAATGCCCACGTATCTCGGATTGCTATAGGGTTAGGCCAATGAATTAAATACAGATCCAAATAATCAGTTTTTAACTTCTTAAGGGACTCATCAATCGCAGCTTTAGCACCTTCATAAGAATGAGCATCATTCCATAACTTAGTAGTTAAGAAAATATCCTCACGTTTAACACCACTGCGAATGATTCCATCTCCAACACTCTCTTCATTCTTATAAACAGCCGCAGTATCAATATGACGATAACCCGCCATTAAAGCATTATACACCGACATCTCAGCCACTTCGCCACTGGGAGTTTGCCACGTCCCAAAACCAATTACGGGCATTTCAACTCCATTATTTAATTTAACTGTTTTCATAACTACCTCCTGCTTCAATTATAGCACGGCCCAATCCTTTGCATAATAAAAGGCTTGGAAACTAATCCAAACCTTCAAGTAAATATTCTCTAGCTTGCGAGATAAAGTAAAGAGATCCTGTAACTAATAAAGTTCCTTTACCCTTCAACTTCATTCCCTCATCAATTGCCTTCTTAAAATCTTTATAAGTAACAACTCCAAAACCTTCACTTAAGGTTTCAACAGTTGCTGCACGATAAAACTCAAACTCAGTCAAAATCAATGTATCCACATTATCCTTGATAGATGCAATCATATCATGGTGGTCCTTATCACCCAAAGCACTAAACACAACAATCCATGGCCTAGGGAGCATAGGAAGACTCTCTATCAAACGTTTAACACCCTGACTATTATGAGCCCCATCTAGATAAACACCATCTCTAACTGCCTCAAAACGACCAGCCCATTGTGTACTCTCAACGCCCAACTTAATGACTTCATCACTAATATCAAGATTAAGAGCCTTAATTAACTTAATAGACAACGTTGCATTATCACGTTGATAAATACCTTGGTTATGTAACGTTAACTTAATACCATCAACCTCAAATTCAAATCCACCAGAGAAGACACTTAACTCAGGTAGAACTGGGTTACTAAACGATGCTTTGTGTTGTACACAAAGATCCCTTAGTACCACTAAAGCTTCTTCTTTAACTTCAGTTGTAATAAGGGCACCACCATCTTTAATGATGCCCCCCTTCTCAAAGGCAATCTCAGATAACGTATTACCCAATATATTCATGTGATCAAAATCTATATTAGTAATACCACAAACAACAGGCTTAATGACATTAGTAGCATCCAAACGACCCCCTAAGCCTACTTCATATACTACCCAATCTACTTTTTCATCCAAGAAATATAGAACAGATATCAACATATCTATCTCAAACATACTCAACTTAAAGGGTTCCCATAAGTGATATGTTTTCTTAATATACTTATACAAATCAACATCACTAATTGGTACATCATTAATACGAATCCGATCATTATGTTTAATTAGATGAGGAGAGGTAAACGTCCCAACTTTATAACCAGCAGTCTGCAAGATAGAACGCGTAAAGTTCGTTGTTGATCCCTTGCCATTAGTGCCCGCTATATGAACAGTCTTAAGATCATATTGAGGATTACCAAGACTCTCAAATACTGCAGTCAAATTATCAATTCCAAGCGTCATATTACGACGCGATTCTAACTCCATAACTAAATCATTAATATTCATCATAAACTCCAATCGATGGGTTTCTTACCCCATTTAACTAATTGATTATTAATACCCGAAAATACCTTAGATCCAAAGAATCCCCTATATGCACTTAACGGAGAAGGATGAGCACTCTTAAAAACTACATGATGATCACGAATCATAACTTCCTTAGACTCAGCCCACTTACCCCACAGCACAAAAATAATTGGATCCTCACGATCACTTAACAACTTAATTACACGATCACTAAATATTTCCCATCCAATATCCTTATGAGATAGAGGTTCTTTTTCCCGTACACTCAATAGCGTATTAAATAAAAACACACCCTGCTTAGCCCAATTACTCAAATCACCACTAACCTTATTAATACCAAGATCATCTTCCAACTCTTTATAAATATTAATAAGACTTTTAGGCAATCTAACACCATCAGGAACAGAGAAACTAAGTCCCATGGCTTGATGTGCACCGTGATAAGGATCTTGACCCAATATAACTACCTTAACATCTTCAAAAGGTGTTAAATCAAAAGCAGTATAACGCATTGACTCAGGCGGATAAACTACACCTTTTTCACTATTTAAAAAGGCAGATATCTTTTTAAAATATTCCGCCTCTTTTTCATTACTAATAAATTCCTGCCAAATTACTCCTTGACCCATGATTCCTGCCACTCCTTAGCCAACTTCACAAAAGCCTCTTGAGCCTCTTCTGCGGTAATCTTACCATCAAATAAATCAGCTGCAATAGTCATAAAATCAACATCATACAATATAGCACGTGCTAGCACACTAGGATTATCCTCAAGCACAAACACCGGCTCAACATCATTATAACTCAAAGCCCTAATTTTATTTCTAAGATTGACCGAAACATCCAGCTCATCGACATCGTTTGCTGTATATAAAAACTCCTTCATATCTCCACTACGATATACTTTAGCCGCCTTTGGATCACGAAGAATACGAAGCACCTCAGCGCTTGCGGAAGGATACTCAACACCCTCTACAACCATATAACCATCAACATAGCCAAGGGGAGTCAAACTATGACCCTGATACTTAGGAAAAGGCATATACACAAACTCATCTTCACTACTGCTGGATACTTGATCAAATAACATCCAATCACTTACAATAGAAAACATACTCTTACGCTCTAACAACACAGTATTATAAGCCCACTTTAAATTACTTGATGTTTGCTCTTCCAAGTTACCATCTAACTTAACTTTAGAAAAATCTTCAATCAACTTAAGACCCTTTAAGAACTCAGGATGCCCAAATCCAGGATCACTTCCTTTGTTTGTAAAATTCAAACGCCATTTACCACCAGTTAAGAAAGGATAAAAAGACAACTGGTCAGAGAACGTCAACGGAAAGACATACTGAGCATGCTCCAACAACAAAGACTCCATCGCAAAAATCTTATCCCAAGAATCAAACGCATCAGGCATACCATCGTTATCACTATCAACTAAATCAATACCAAGTTCCTTGGCCATTGTTTCATTATAAACAAACGTCCATCCCTTAATACTATTTGGCACAAACTTAACAGCCTTAATATTGATAGCATCTTGAGAGACACGAGACACCCGATTCAATATATTGTCATCAACTAACTTACCCAAGTCCAGCATCATATCCAATGCATAAGCACCATCATGAATACTAGTAACCACGATATCCGTTTCCAAATCATCCATTAACTCACGCAAACTCAATGGCTTACGCACTGTATATGTAATTGCCCCTTCTTGCTCAGGATACAAAGCATTCCATGTACTCACTAAATACTCACCCAAAGCATCACTTTCAACTTGAACATGAAGTGACACATTATCCTCAATCAAGAAACGACCACTATTTTCGCTATAACAGATTGTTTTTCCGTCTAACTTACAATACTTACTCATAAAATAGAAAGCACTAAAAGCACTTATCACAAGTGCTCCAACGAGTACTACAATCTTAAATCTCTTATTTATTTTCATATACTTCCCTCGCTCTTATATTATAACAAGAAAAGTAAACTACTATTTGATAAAACAATGAAATTACTTCCCCATTGCCTCGATAGCAGCTTTCAACTTATGGTGCGGATCTTCCCAACCTTCTGGCTTAATAGTTTTACCATCCTCATTAAAATGAGGCTTACCATCTGCCCACAACTTAGACATATTGGCTTCCTGAACAATTTCAAATAAAGCTTCAGGCTCAACACCCAATTCAACCAACGTACCAAGCGCAAAATAAATTGTATCAATCATCGCATCCGCCTGCTCAACAACTTCATCTGCTTCCAAAAACTCATTAATCTCTTCTAGCATCCATTTGTAGCGCATTTCAGCACGTTCCTTCGCCATGAAAGTCGGCTTACTTGCTACTGGATGTTTAAATGTTTTATGAAACTCTTTTACTGCCTCAAACTCTTTATTCATACCCATATTTATCTACCTCCATAATGCATCTATTATAACATAATCAAATCAATAAACACCTAAACCAAGCAAAAGAAAAAGCCCCGAAGGGCTTAATGAATTAACTAAGTAAACTAGTAATTAAAGGAATTGCGAAGTTAATCATAAACAACAATGTACTCACATACACAATTGGATGAATCTTCTTAGCATTGCCTAATGAAACTTCAACAACGATGAATGACATAAAACCAAAAGCAAGACCATTTGAGATACTATATGACAACACAGTAAATACAATTGTCATAAATGCAGGAATAGCATGACGCATATCTTTCCAATCAATATCACCAAAAGCAGCAGCCATCAAGATACCAACGATAACTAATGCAGGAGCTGTTGCCTCACTTGGCACCAATCCAACAATAGGAGCCGCAAAGATACTCAAGAAGAATAATCCAGCCACAACAACTGAAGTAAGACCTGTACGACCACCCTCTTCAATACCAGCAGAACTCTCTACATAAGTAGTAGTGTTTGATGTACCAAAGATAGCTCCAATTGAAGAAGCAATAGCATCCGCAAACATTGCCTTATCCATCTTAGAAGAGAAACCTTTACCATCAATCAATGCACGCTCATCTTCCTCAGAGAAGATTCCAGTACGACGACCAGTACCAATGAATGTACCAATCGTATCAAAAGTATCCGTTAAACTAAACGCAAATACAATTGGAAAGATTTCCCAGATTGAACGGTTAGAGAATAAACTACCCATACCTTCTGAAGATAATGCTTTACCAAACACAGAACCAA
>CAZEQW010000023.1:0-14071 GCA_964514505.1 uncultured Erysipelothrix sp.
ATGAAACCAGGTCTTCGTGGTGCAAGACGTGCTCCACAATACTCAAAACGTTAATATTTATATTTCGTTTACTAAACTCCCATTTGGGAGTTTTTTTTATTTTGTTGTAGAGTTAGCTTGATTGAGTTATAATTCTAATAAAATATAAGAATGGAGGCGTTAGTATGGCACTATACGATATTATGATGTATCCACTTGAGCAGTTCATGCTTAAGAGAATTAGAAAAGAGATAATATCTAAGGCTAATGGAGTCTGTTTAGAGATTGCTTTTGGGACGGGTGTTAATATGCCTTATTATGATGGAGACAAGATTAAAGAGTTTCATGCAATAGATATTTTTGGTAACATGAAATATTATGATCATATAACTTATCATGTTCAAAGTGCTGAGTCACTTCCATTTGAAGATGGTTATTTTGATTCAATTGTTTTAACATTAGGTTTATGTACTATACCTGATATTAAAGGAGTCCTAAGTGAAATTAGTCGTTGTGTTAAAGATGATGGATTATATATATTTCTTGAACATGAACAGGCTGAGTCCAAGTTAGGTAAGCGGTTCTTTAACCTTATAAACCCTACATGGTCTAAGTATGCGGGGTGATGTAAGATAAACTTAAATACTACTGATATTATTTTATCTAGTGGATTTGGTGTTGAGGTACATAAATCTGGTATATTTAGGTATGGATTTGCGAAGAAATTATTATAAGTATATGAAGTAATGGATGTGAGTAGTACTGCAAATGTGTAGTTTTATTGAAACTTAGCGAAATAGATAACTATTTCATTTTTTTTCGTTATAATATAGATACGAGGAAAGAGGACGGTAAAATGAAAAAAATATTTATTTTAGGTGGTACTGGTTTCTTAGGATACTATACTACGAAAGAATTATTGAGTAGAGGATATGGCGTTAAAACGATGGCTTTGCCTCCAATGCCAACTGAAGATTTATTACCAAATGAGGTAGAGTGTACTTTAGGTAATATTAATGAGCTAAGTGATCAGGAGATTGTTGCACTCTTGAGTGATTGTGAAGGATTCATTTATGCTGCTGGTGCAGATGAGCGTGTTATTCCAGAAGCTCCAGCATTGAAGTTCTTCTATGAAGCTAATGTATTACCAACGCAAAGAATTGCAAGATTAGCTAAAGAAGCTGGTGTGAAGAAGTTTGTGGTATTTGGCTCTTATTTTGCGGAGTTTGCGGAACGTCTACCTGAGTTTAAGTTGAACTTACAGGGTTACCCTAATACTCGTTTACTGCAAGAGCAAGTAGCGTTTGCTGAAGGTGAAGGTTCAATGACTGTTACTTCGCTAAGGTTACCGTATATTTTTGGTACTATGCCAGGTAGAATGCCTTTGTGGAAAATGTTTGTTGATCAAATCAAAGGTAAATCTATGTATCCATCATTAAAGGGTGGTACGGCTATGGTTACAGTTCAACAAGTTGCTGAGGCCGCTGTTGGTGCTTTAGAACAAGGTGAACATAGAAAGACTTATGCTATTAGTGGTCATAATATGAAGTATCAAGAGTTCTATCAAATGATGGTAGATGCTTTAGGTCAAACAGATTCAACAGTAGTTCCTGTTGTTCCATTTGAGCAAATGCAAGCAGTATATGAAGGCATTGATGCAAAAGCTAAAGCAGAAGGTAAAGAACATGGTATGCATATGGTAGTAAGTGCTAGATTACAAGAAGAGGATCTTTATATTGACCCTCAAGAAACTATGTCAGCACTTGGTATCAAAGAGTATGATGTTGTGGAATCAATTAGAGAAACATTAAAGAAGTGTGTATAAGACAGTAATTAAAACACCGTGGACATTCATGAGTCTACGGTGTTTTTTTATTCAATACGCTCATATCCAAGGTTAAGGCTTTCTTCAAATGAAACTTTAATTATTTTCTTGAGAACATCTAGATCGATATCTGCTAGCTTGTTTATGTAAAGACATGACTTGGATACTTTATGTTTTCCAAGTGATGGTAGAAGGGGGTTATCGCTAATTGAATAAGAGAGATAAAGTGTTAGGGCTTGTTTTCTATTGGCAAAGCCAATGATGGGCATATTGCCTTCTCGCTTAGATTCATATACATAGTGCAAGTTTCCATACCCCACAATAGAACCCCAGAGTTTTGGTTCTAGGTTTGTTATATCGTGAAAGATCGTAAGGAGTGTGTTAATGTCTTCCTTACGTTTTGGTTCAACAGTTTCCATATATTCATTAAGATTGCTTTGTGTTATTTCCATATTATCACCTTGAATACATTCTAGCAAAACTATTTATAGAGTGCCTTATATGTGATTTTGAAGTTGATGGTTATTAAGTCTGACTTGATGTAGAGGATATAATGGCTTTTGGTGAAAGTGATGAGATTGATAGTATTAGATAGTGTTTGGTTTTTCGTTGATTATTTTTATGATTATAGTTAAATACATTGACAATCAAAGTAATAACCTCTATAGTTTGATAGTCAAACTATTTATAGGAGGATGAAATTATGACTGAAAAAATTAATGAAATAGTTGCGGATATTTTGGAACTTGAGGCAGATGCCATTGATGGTGATGCTTCAATCCTAGATGATCTAGGTGCCGATTCTATTGCTGTAATGGAGATCGTTATGGAACTTGAAGGTGAGTTTGATGTTGAAGTACCAACTGAAGATATCTTAAACCTTAAGAGTGTTAATGACATAATTAAGTATGTTGAGTCTAAATCATAATGAAAATAGGATTTATATTTGCTGGCCAAGGCCAGCAATTTTTGAATATGGGAAAGGATTTAGTAGCAACATATCCAGTTGCTAAATCTTTATATAAACAAGCAAAGGATATATTGGGGTATGATGTTTTGAATTTATCCCAGGAGCAATTAAACAGTACAGAGTTTACTCAACCAGCATTATTTGTATTGGGTGTGGTTCTTGATACACTTTTGAAAGATAACGGCATTAAGCCAGAAGTAGTCTGTGGTTTATCACTGGGTGAATACAACGCACTCTATAGTAGTGGTGTGATTGGTTTTGATGAAGGATTGCGTCTTGTTAGTAAGCGGGCCGTAATAATGAATGAAGCGTTTGAACCTTTTAGTACAGCAATGGCTGCGTGTTTAAGAACAGATTGGGACACAGTGGAATCGTTAATTGCCGATACTGGAATTGAAGTATGTAACTATAATACTTTGAGTCAGGTTGTTATTGGTGGTAGGGTAGAGGATTTAGATCGTTTACTACCAAAACTTAAAGAGAATAAAATATTGGCTATTAAGTTGAAAGTATCGACTGTATCTCATATGTCATTATTAGAAGATGCGAGTTTAAGGCTACGGGATGCGTTGAGTTTATTATCATACGCTAAACCTAAAATAGATTTTATCAATAATATTGCGGGTGTTGTTCAGGTTGATGGTTTTGTGGAAACATTGAGTAACCATATTTCCAGTCCTACTTACTTAAGTAAATCTATTATGTTAATGAGGGATTTGGGTGTTAATCATTTTATTGAAGTAGGACCTAAGGGATCATTAAGTAAGTTTGTGAAAGAGATTGTTGATGGTGTTGTTGTGGATAATGTGTACGATGTTAGTACATTAGTGGAGGTACTAAGTGAGTAAGGGAGTTGCAATTGTTAGTGGTGCTACCAAAGGCATTGGACTGGGCATTGCTAAACGTCTAGTTAAAGATGGTTATAAAGTTATAGGAACTTATGTTCAAGACTATTGTGATGAGGTTATTAGTAGTATTGAGTTTGAAGGGTTTTCGTTAGTGCAAGTAGATGTAAGTGATATGGATGCTTGTGTTGCTTTTTCTAAAGTTATTATTGAAGACTATGGTGGGGTTGATGTATTAGTTAATAATGCTGGTATTGTTAGGGATAAGTTAGTTATGATGATGAGTCCTGAAGATTTTAATACTGTTATTGATGTTAACTTAGGGGGTACTTTCAATATGGTTAAGGTTTTTAGTAAATCAATGTTAAGAAAACGTGTTGGATGTATCGTAAATATTACTTCGGTTATTGGTGAGATAGGGAATGTGGGTCAAGCTAACTATGCGGCTAGTAAAGCAGGTGTGATTGGGTTTTCTAAGAGTATTGCTAAGGAGTTTGCGACGCGTGGTATTAGAGTGAACTGTGTTGCACCTGGTTTTATTAGTACTGATATGACTGATAAGTTAGATGTGGGTGTTAAAGACTCTATCTTAAGGGCAGTAGCACTAGGCAGTTTTGGTGAAGTAGACGATATTGCTGGAGCTGTTAGTTTCTTGGTTAGTGAAGATGCAAAGTATATCACGGGACAAGTATTAAATGTCTGCGGTGGAATGGTCATTTAGGAGTATATGAGTATGAGTAGAAGAGTAGTAGTTACTGGACTTGGAATCGTAAGTCCCTTAGGTAGTGATGTTGATAGTGCTTATACTAATGCGATTAATGGTGTTAGTGGCATAGTTGACTTAGTAGGTATTGAATATGATGGTTTAAAGGTTAAGATAGCCGGGGTGGTTAAGGACTTTGATGCTAAAAAACATTTAACGGGTCGTGATATTAGACGCCAGGATCTATTTAGCCAGTATGCTGTTTATGCAGCTAAAGAAGCATTTTTGGATGCGGGGTTTGAGGATGTAAACTTAGAGAGAGTTGGGGTTTTATTGGGAACTGGAATGGGTGGTATGCAAACCTTTGCGCGTGATCTAAATAAAGCATTCGAAGGCGGGTTTGGAAAGATTCCTCCGATGTTTATTCCCATGATCATTCCTAATATGGCTAGTGGTAATGTATCTATTGCCCTGGGTGCTAAAGGACATAGTAGTGTTGTAACTACTGCGTGTGCTGCAGGAACCCATGCGATCGGTGATGCCTTTAGAATGATTAAACACGGTTATGCAGATGTGATGATAAGTGGTGGAACTGAAGCAGGTGTTAATCCTTATACTTTAGCTGGGTTTAATGCTCTAACTGCTTTAAGTACCAATGAGGATGCAACTAAAGCATCGCGTCCCTTTGACAAAGATAGAGACGGTTTTGTGTTGGGTGAAGGCGCTGGTATATTAGTTCTTGAATCGTATGATAGTGCTAAGAGTCGTGGTGCACATATTTATGCTGAGGTAGTTGGTTATGGGTCGACAAGTGATGCTTATCATATTACAGCACCTAATGGTGATGGTGCGATCATGGCCATGAAAGAAGCATTGAAGGAAGCAGGCATGGAACCAAAGGATATTAGTTATATTAATGCTCATGGTACCAGTACCCCTCTTAATGATCAGTTTGAAACAAAGGCTATTAAATCGGTATTTGGAGATGATGCATATAATGTCGCTATCTCCTCTACTAAGAGTATGCATGGACATGCATTAGGTGGTACAGGTGGTATTGAAGCGGTATTAAGTATTAAGACTATTGAAAAAGGAATTATACCACCAACAATCAATTATGAAAAAGCTGATGAAAATTGTGATTTAGATTATGTACCAAGTGTTAGTCGAAAGGCTGATGTTAAGGCAGTGATGAGTAACTCATTGGGGTTTGGTGGTCATAATGCAATTCTTATCTTCAAGAAAGTCGAGGATTAGTTATGATCTTAAATAGTAATGATATTCAAAAAATTATACCGCATCGTTATCCGTTTCTATTAGTAGATAAGGTGATTGAAATGGATGAGACTTCAATTAAAGCTATCAAGAATGTAAGTGTTAATGAAATGCATTTTATGGGTCATTTTCCCCAGAAGCATGTTATGCCAGGTGTTCTGATTACTGAAGCATTAGCTCAAGCAGGAGCTATTGTTCTTTTAAGTAAGGACGAGTATAAAGGTAAGATTGCATATTTTGTGGGAATCGATAACTTTAAATTTAGAAAGCAAGTTATTCCTGGTGATACTTTAGTACTTGAAGTTAAGTTAGTTAGATTGAAATCTATCATGGGTATAGCAGAAGCAGTCGCATACGTTGACGGGGAAGTATGTGCAAAGGGTACCTTGAAGTTTGCGATCAATGATTAAGGTTGGATGTGATTTGGTTTATATGCCCCGTTTAGAAAAGCATATAAATGATGAACTTTGGGTTCGTAAGATATTAACGGAAGCTGAATATAATCAGTTTAAAGAGTTAAGTAACCCGCGTCGTAAGCTAGAATACTTCTGTGGTCGCTTTGCGGCTAAGGAAGCGTATGTTAAAGCGTTGGGTGTTGGGATTGGTGTAATTGGATTTCATGAATTTGAAGTGCTAAGTTTAGAGTCAGGTGCTCCTTATTCTGAATTGGCAAGCGTAAGTATTAGTCATGATAACGAGTATGCAATGGCGGTGGTATTATATGAAGAAAAAGTTTGATATGGCTTTTACTTTTTTAGTGCTTCCTATTTACTGGATACGAAGTGTATTTATCAGAAAATGGGGTAGTCAAACTAAGAAAGATAAAGAAATGAAAATGTACCCAAAGCATTATTTGGGCTTTAGGGGAATCAAGGTTGAAGTAGTTGGTGATGAGTTAGATCCAAATATTCCGGCTGTATTTGTGTCTAATCATCAATCGATGAATGATATTTTTATTACGATTGCTGCGGTTAATAGGCCTTTTAGGTTTATAGCTAAAAAAGAATTATTTAAAAACTTTATTACAGGGACTTTTATGAAGATGACTAACTCTTATCCTCTTGATAGAGATGATGCACGTCAATCTCTATTAGTGCTAAAGCAAGCCGTTGAAGATGTTAAGTCAGGCGCAAGTGTATTGGCCTTTCCAGAGGGAACAAGGTCACATAGTAAAGATATGCTTGAGTTTAAAGATGGAATTTTCTCAATGTTGAAAAAAAGTAAGGCTCCCATTGTACCTATGTATATTAAGGAGAGTTTCAATGAGAGTCAAAAAATTTTCTATGTATATATGAGTAAGTCGTTGTTATATCAGGATTATAGTTCTTTAACAGGTGTTGAGCTTAGTGGTAAAGTTCGTGTGATAATGGAAGAGTTAAAAGCTAAAGCATATATGTAAGTAAAAATGAGTCCAAAAATTGGACTCATTTTAGTATATTCTTTTAGCAATATAGTAACTGGCTAGTAGGGATAGTGTATCACTTGGCACAAAGGGTAAGTAATAACTATATATTAGGGTCTTAGCGGGTATGCTAGTTGTTAAGTATAGAATAGTTAGTGCTGTAGTGTATAGGCCAATATAGCCGTAGATTGGATTTCTATACTTTGATATCAGTAAGATTAGAGGAATAAACCCTACTATAAATCCAAATGATGGGGATGCTAGTACCGCAAGTCCTGATCTTCCTGCTGAGAAAACAGGGAGTCCAAGTATACCAATAATAATGTAAGTTAGAATCGTAACGAGGGCTTGTTTGGGTGTTAATAAATAGCCTACTAAGCTAATGGTTAGTACTTGGAGGGTAAAGGGGATAGGGGCAATGGGAATGCTTACTTGAGCTCCTATTGCGATTAGAGCAATGCTTAATCCTATATACGTTATATCTTTAGTTTTCATAATTTATGCTTTCTATGCTAGTTGTATTAAAGTCTAGCAGGGTTATATTGTTCTTTTCATCTTTAACGACTAAGGATCCATCTTTTAGGATATCTATACCTTGTAGTGTTTTATCATTAGTTATAAATGATTTTTTAAGTAGAAGGTTATATTCTTTGTATAGGTTAAGAGTGCTATTTGGGTCTTGGTACAGTAATTCATTGAAATGGTTAATAATACTAGATATCAAAGAGTTTAGATCTAGTATTTTATCAGTATGTTTCTTCAGAGTTGTTGATTGTGATAGATATGATGGAAGGGTGTTATATACATTTAAACCAATGCCTATAATGTAAAAGTTTTGAGTTGACTCACAAAGAATTCCGGCTACTTTCTTGTCCTTGATATAGATGTCGTTAAGCCATTTTATTTGAGCGTGTATATTTTCATCTTTAAGAGTCATGACTACAGCAAGTGCTGTAGTCATGATTAGTTGTGGTATTGGTAGTGTCTTTTTGATGCGATAGCTCATATATATGCCACCTAATGGTGAAGCAAATGATTTGTTGTATCGACCTTTGCCTTTGGTTTGTTGTTTGGCGATGACCAAAACGTCTTTATTTGAATCGGGAATGGTTTTAATAACGTCGTTAGTTGAGGTAACTGTGTCATAAATGAAAATGTCGGTGGGTTTTATTAGTAGTAGTTTACTCCTTGATATCATAATCAACACCTTCTATATCAAAACCACTAAGTGCCATGAACTCTTTTTTGAAGTTATTGAAGTCAACGAGTTCTTTGAAGTTCGTTTCATTTACTTGGTCTAGTATAGACTTTACCTCTGCTTGAACTTGAGGGTCAAGTTCTAAAGCATCGGGTCTAAGGATGTTATTACTGTCTGTTGTTGTTTTTTCTCCATATACCATATCCTTGAATAAACGGTATTTATGTTGAATTGTTGACTCATGGGTGTTGTGTTCTTTCATTACTTTAAATAAGGCACTTACATAAAGGACCATGGTTGGAATGAAGACAGATGCCTTAGTGACAACGGCCTTTGAAGCACTGATATAGGCTTGTCCGTTTATTGGTTTTAGTAGCGCGTTTATAGTTTCGTTTGCTTGTTCGAGATCTCTTTTCGCATACCCTATAGTGCCATCTTTATAAATGGGGTAGGTTAGTTCTGAACCAATATATGTATATGTAATAAATTTAGCGTTTTTGTTTAGCATGTTAGCTTGCGTAAGTGCATTTGCCCAAAGTAAGTAGTCCTCTCCACCCATTACCTTAACTGTATTGTTGATCTCTTCCTGTGAAGCTTTGGTTAGAGTTTGTGTGTTAAGTGTTTCTGATGCAATATCTACATTTAGCCCTGTGTAGTCATCTTTGATTGGCTTTAGAGAAGATATGTATTTCTCGTTAGTGTCGGGATCGATACGCACACCACTAGCCACTGAGTAGACTACAAGATCAATCTTTTTATTTAGTGACTTAAAGTGGTTGATTACATCTGTCTTTGTTTGGTGCGAAAATGCATCAGCATTTAAATCATCACTTAGATAGTTGTCTTGTTTTGCTATTTCATTAAAGTATTGGTTGTTATAGTAGCCAGCTGATCCGCTTGTTCTTCGTCTTGGTTCGCGCTCAAAACTTACGTTATAAGTATAGGCGTTTGCTTTATATGTTAAGAGTATACGAGTGGATAGTCCATAACCTGAGCTGCCTCCAATGATTAGAACGTTTTGGGGTTCTTTTGATATTTCAGGTAAGTCTTTTATTTCATCTATTTGATTTAGGATGTTTTGCTTGCATCCTAAGGGGTGTGCATTTAGGGCGATGTTATCGCGGATTAAACTTTTTGATTTCATAATAATAATCTCCTTATTTGACTTGCACATCTAATTATAATATGATTTACTTTGATAATCAAACTATATGGAGGTTATGATGAATATAAAAAATATTGAAGCTCTAATTGAGCTGTTGAATAAATCAAATTTAGAAACATTATCTTATAAAGATGAGAACTTTGAAGTGGAGTTGAAGAAGGCAAGTTCTGGTGTTTTGCCTGTTTCCTATGATAAACCAGTTGCTTTAGTAGAAGAAAATAAACAGGGTGATTTTATTAAATCGGAGTTAGTTGGTGTTTTTTATACTAAACCAAATCCTGATTCGTCGGCTTTTGTGGATGTTGGTAGTCGTGTTGAAAAGGGTGATGTTATTTGCATCATTGAGGCAATGAAAGTTATGAATGAGATTAAAGCTAGTAAGTCTTGTGTTATTGAAGAAGTCTTGGTGAGTGATGGAGAAGCGGTGGATTTTGATCAACCGTTATTTAGAATATCATGAGCATGATTCAGAAAGTACTTATAGCTAATCGAGGTGAAGTAGCAGTTCGTATTATTAGGGCCTGTCGGGAACTTAATATTAGAACGGTAGCTGTTTATTCTACTGTTGATAAAGATGCGCTTCATGTGATGTTGGCTGATGAGGCGGTTTGTATTGGTAATCATGTTCTTAGCAACTCATATATGAATGAGAATGCTATTTTACAAGCAGCAATCAATACGGGTTGCCACGGTATTCATCCTGGGTATGGTTTTTTAAGTGAGAATGTTGGCTTTGCGAGAGCATGTGAGCGCATTGGGCTAAATTTTATCGGTCCCTCATCGGACATCATTGAGTTAATGGGGGATAAGCAAAGTGCTCGTGTTAGTATGATTGCTGCTGGTGTTCCTGTGGTACCTGGATCAAAGGGCTTGGTTAATGATTATAATATGGCAGTTGAAGTGTGTGAGACACTTGGATTTCCGGTCATAATTAAGGCTACGGCTGGTGGCGGTGGTAAGGGAATGCGGATTTGCTATAGTATGGACTCGCTAGAGGATATGTTTAATCAAGCTAGAAGTGAAGGATTAAGTGTATTTGGTAATGGTGATGTTTATATTGAGCGTTTTGTTGAGAACCCTCGTCATATTGAGGTTCAGGTTATCGGAGATAAGTTGGGTAATGTTGCGCATCTTTTTGAACGTGAATGTTCTGTGCAACGCAATAATCAAAAGATGATTGAGGAAGCACCTGCTGATAACTTAAGACAGAGTACCAAAGATAAGTTGTATGATGTTGCACTTAAAGCGACAGCAGCAATTGGCTATACATCGGTTGGAACGTTGGAGTTTATAATGGATAGAGATGAAAATTTCTATTTCATTGAAATGAATACGCGTTTGCAAGTAGAGCATCCGGTTACTGAGAGTATAACGGGTGTTGACTTAGTTAAGGAACAGATTAATGTGGCTCAGGGTAAGCGCCTTTCGTTTAGGCAAGATGAGTTGGAGATAAGAGGTCACTCTATTGAAGTACGTATTAATGCTGAGGATCCTTATGATAATTTTAAGCCTAATGCTGGTTTGATAGAGGCGCTGCATTTTCCAGGTGGTAATGGAATTCGTGTGGATTCTTTTATTTATCAAGGGTATCGTGTTTTGCCTTTCTACGACTCAATGATTGCGAAAATTATCGTGTTTGCACAAGATAGAGATACTGCGATTGAAAAAGCAATCTATAGTCTAGAGGAGTTGGATGTAGTTGGAGTTAATACTAATGTTGAGTTTCAGTTGGAGGTGCTTTTGTCACAGAAGTTTTTGGACAACGAGTACGATACTTCGTTAGTTAAAAACTTGATGGAGGGTTAGTATGTTTAATAAGTTGAAGAGTAAAAAGGATAAAGTTGAAGCATCTCGTAATATTAATGATGTTACCGTTAAAAATGAGATACCAGAAGGGATGTATGATAAGTGTCCTAAGTGTCAAAGTATTGTGAGTATTGAGAGTTTACAAATGAGTAGTTGGGTTTGTGGCTCTTGTGATCATCATTTTAGAATGCATGTTGCAGGTAGAATTAAGTTGGTTTTTGATGAGTTTAAAGTATTTAACCATATTGTTAAGTCTAAAGATCCTTTGAATTTTCCTGGATATCAGGAGAAACTTGATGATTTGAGTAATGATCTTGGTGTATATGATGCGGTGGTTTGTGGTGAAGCTAAGTTGGAAAACTTTGATGTGATTGCGGTTATTATGGATCCTAATTTTATGATGGGTTCTATGGGTAGTGTAGTGGGTGAAAAAATAACCCGTGCGTTTGAACGGGCAACTTCACAGAAGAAACCAATCATTGTTTTTAGTGCTTCTGGTGGGGCGCGTATGCAAGAGGGTATCATTAGTTTGATGCAGATGGCCAAAACAAGTGGTGCTGTGGGTAGGTTTAGTGCTTCTGGTGGTTTGTTTATTAATGTGCTTACTGACCCGACTACAGGTGGGGTTACAGCTAGTTTTGCGATGTTAGCTGATATTATATTGGCGGAACCTAAAGCTTTGATTGGTTTTGCGGGTCCACGTGTGATTGAGCAAACGCTTCGGAAACCATTGCCAAAGGGCTTTCAAAGTTCTGAGTTTCTTTTGGAACGTGGCTTTGTGGATAAGATAGTTCATCGTAGTGATCTTAAGAGTACATTAAGTCTTTTGTTGGCTTTGCATGAGGTGAAGGTATGAATCAGAGAGTAAAAATAATTGAGAAGGAAATTAAGGCTTTAAAGAAGGATAATGTTGATACATCTCATCTAGAGAAGTCATTGAGTATGTTGAAGCGTGAGTATAGTCAAAGTATTACACCTTGGGAGCAAGTTCAAATTGCAAGATCTAGTGATCGTAGTAGTTCTATGGATTATATTAATGCTATTTTTAGTGATCTAGTTGAGCTACATGGAGATCGTTATTATGGAGATGATGGGGCTATTTATGGGGGTATTGGTTTATTGAAAGATATGCCTGTTACTGTTATTGGTGTTGTGAAGGGTAAGAGTACCGAAGAAAATATTAAAACTAACTTTGGTATGGTGCATCCTGAAGGATACCGTAAGGCTTTACGATTAATGAAGCAGGCTGAGAAGTTTAAAAGGCCGGTGGTGACTTTTATAGATACACCAGGTGCCTTTCCAGGTATAGGTGCAGAAGAGCGGGGTCAGGGTGAGGCGATTGCTCGCAATCTCATGGAGATGATGGATTTGAGTGTCCCAATCATTGCGATTGTACTTGGTGAAGCTGGAAGTGGAGGGGCATTGGCTTTAGCGGTTGCTAACCAAGTTTGGATGATGGAAAACTCGATCTATAGTATTTTGTCTCCAGAAGGATTTGCCTCTATCTTGTTTAAGGATGTAAGTAAAGCACCTGAGGTAGTAGATATGATGAAGATAACTAGTAAGGACTTAATGGAGTTGGGTGTCATTGATGAAGTTATTATTGAGTATGAGAGTTTTGGATCGAATGCTCGCTATTTGCGTAAGCGTTTGTATAGAGAACTTAGTAGATTAAGTAAAATGAAGCCAAGTCGTGTAAAGAATGAACGCTATATGCGTTTTAGAAATATTGGGGATGTAAATCATGAGCACTAAGATAATTGCGACGGGTAGCTATGTTCCGGATAATATTGTAACTAACTTTGACTATGAAAAAATATTGGTAACATCGGATGATTGGATTAGACAACGAACGGGTATTGAACAGCGCCGTTTTGAATCTGTCTCGACTGTTCATATGGCCACAGAGGCTGCTAAGAAAGCTTTGGTGGGTATTGATTATAATTCGATTGATTGCATCATAGTTGGTACATATACACCTGATAATTTAATTCCAGGAGTGGCTGCTGGTGTTCGTGCAAGTTTGAATATTAATCATATACCCGTTTTTGATATAAACGCTGCATGTTCTGGCTTTATGTTTGCTTTACAGACGGGTCATGCTTATATTAAATCTCATTTGTATAAGCGCATATTAGTCATAGGTGCTGATTTTAACTCTCGTATCTTAAATTATAGAGATCGCTCTACAGCCATTCTTTTTGGTGATGGAGCAGGGGCTGTTGTTATTGAAGCAGGTGAGAATGGTATTGTTGATACTATACTAGGTGGAGAGATTGATATTGATTCTACATTGGGGTTGTTAAGTAGTAATGATTTTGGTAATCCTTTTTACACTCGTGATTTGAATAAAAATACATACTTCTCCATGAAGGGATCAGAAGTATTTAGATTTGCGACACGCATTATTAAATCCAGCATTATGGAGTTATTGCAACGTAATGATATGGATATTACAGAGATTGACTATATTATCGCGCATCAAGCGAATCAACGTATATTAGACTTGGCTGTAAAATCATTAAAGGTTGATGCAAATATTATGCTATCTAATGTTGAGATGTATGGAAATACCTCATCTGGTAGTGTTCCTTTACTTTTAGATGAGGCTAATAAAAGTGGTTTATTAAAACCTGGTATGAATATAATACTCATTGCCTTTGGTGGTGGGTTGTCTTATGGGGCTAGTTTACTTGAGTGGTAATAAAGTCATTTTTTGAACAAGTGGTTTAGTTTAGTACGTTAATATTGACAATTTGAAAATTTTAAGTGTGTATTTATTCTCATATTTTTAAAATATGATATATTGAATACGTGCTTTTTTATTAGATAAATTGTCAAATTAAGCGCAACACCTATTTTCCATAAAGTATTTCTTTAGGTGTTTTAAACTTAATGCACTT
>CAZEQW010000024.1:0-9512 GCA_964514505.1 uncultured Erysipelothrix sp.
GAGGCTAAAGAATATCTTCGTATGATTAAGAAAGAACACCCAAAAGCTACACATCATTGTAGTGCTTTTATTGTGGGTGATATTGAAAGGTCTAATGATGATGGTGAACCTGCATCAAGTGCGGGATTACCGATGTTACAAGTACTACGAGGCAGTGATTTAGACAATGTAATTGCTGTCGTAGTTAGGTACTATGGTGGAACAAAACTAGGGGTTGGTGGTCTGATTCGGGCTTATGGTTCGAGTGTGACAATGTCTATCGAAGAAGCAAAAATACTTGAACCTAAGTGGGTATATACCGTAGCTTTAACGTTTCCCTATGATATGATTAATCCCATTGAAACATTGGCTGAAGGTGTAAGTGAAATAATCGATCGTGAGTATACAGATAATGTTACATATATTCTACAGTTAGAAAACATTGAAGATTTAGATGACTTATCGGATGTTACTAAGGGAACTGGAGTAATGGAAATAATTTCAAAGGAAATTAATTATGTATAAGCAATGGAATCCATTGCTTTTTTTATACTTCCAAGTGTTAGAAGAGTAGCAAATGAAACTTGAACGAAAGCAAGAACAAGGAGCTTTATTATAGGTAATGATAAAGGAATATTGGTGAGAAAACTGATGAGTTTGAAAATAGCTATCGTAGTGGCACTAGAAATGAGAGTGGAAGTAAGAAGAATTAATATAGTGAAAGATATAAATAAGTTTGCGAGTATTTCTTTTGCTAAGCCATGAAGTCGTAATACTTCTATTTCGTCTTGGTATTCCATAATGAAATAGGGCATAAGTGTACCTATGTTGGATGAAGAGACTAAGAAAATACACATACTAATTGCCATTAGTATGCGTCTTAGTAGATTGATTAATGACATTAGTAAGTCATCCATTGAGAATGGTTCAAGTTGATAGTAGTAATTAGAGTCAACTAAGGATTGATTGATAGCTGATACTATTTCGTTTATGTTTTGATTGCTATATATAGTCAGAATATTATCATAGTTTAGCTTTGTAGTTTGATTACCTATAAAAGAAAAAGGCATTTTAAGATCACTTTCTTCACTATAGTGAACTTGTTGGATTGGATAGATAACATTACCTATCTTAAGTAAGTCACCTATACTCCACTCATAATATTCCATCAGGGTCTCTTGAACACTTATATAGCCTTTGGAGTGGATGGAGTAACTTAAATCACCTTGGTTAGTTGTACCTAGGTGCTTTACCTCAATGCTAGAAGTATTTCTTGAAGCCATTATTTTAGTATCTTTAAATGAGCTTGAGATTTCTTTGAGTTGAAATTGTGATATAAGTTCAATAGGAATTTCTTCTAAGTAACTTGAGTCGACATTATAAGGTAAAATGATATGCCTGTTTTGGTATGTTAGTTGGACCCAAGATTCTAGAAATGTAGTGCTGATACTGATTCCAAAAACTAATAAACTACCCAAAGACATAATCCAAAGTATCCTCTTTAGGCGTTGAAATTTTGAGGCGCTCATCTCAATTAAATATCTAATAAAATCTCTAGGTTTCAATTAAGACCCCTTTCTTCATAATTAGGTGACGTGATGCCATTGCCATAATCCTTGGGTCATGGCTAGCAATAATGAGTGTAACATTCATTCTTTGCAAAAGGCTTATGATTTCATTGGTATTTTCTATATCTAATGAGCTTGTGGGCTCATCAGCAATAAGTATGAGTGGATTGCTAAGGAGTGTTCGTGCTATTGCAATGCGTTGTCTTTGGCCACCGCTTAGCTGTTGTGGCAAGCGTTTTAATAAGAATAGTGGCAAGTTAACTTTAATAATTACTTGCTTAATCAATAGAGGTCTTTTTTTATAAGGTACCTTACCAACAATCAATACTAACTCAAGATTTCGATATACTGTGTAACGATCTATTAAATTGAAGTCTTGAAAAACATAACCAACAACATCTCTTCGATAGAGATCGATAGTTTTGGGACATTTAGTATTAAGTAACTTAGAGTTGAAGTATATTTCCCCACTGAAACTAGTGTCTATTAATCCTAAGATTCTAATTAATGTTGATTTTCCAACACCACTTTCACCACTAATACATATGAAATCATGAGCATTAATACTTAGATTCAAATCAGAGAAGACTGGAATCATACCACTCTTATATTGCTTAGTAATATTATCTATGCGTAGTATTTCTTTACTCATAAGGCATTAGGACCATGCCTTCTTGGATTCCATTAGTAATAAAGACCATGTTTTGAGTATTACTTAGTACTTCGATTTCATATTCCTTAGTTGCATCTTTAACATAGTATGATGAGCTCTCTACTCTTACAAAATTACTAGGAACCATATAAAGGGTTTCCTTTGAAGTTACGATCAGACTTTGATAAGGATAGCAATTATGTTCAAACTCGTTAAAGTTCAAAGAATATGTTGTTCCTTTGGGTGAGTGAGTGGGGATGACCTTATTCAATTTAGTATGAGCGATGTCTTTTCTATCCAAATTCATAACTTTATACTCAGTTACATCACTTATTAAAGGAAACTCTGACTCAGTTATTTCCAAGGTCAATCTTAGTTCAGTAGATAAAACTGTAAGAGTATCGTCATTGATTGATACAAATCCAGCAATCTTTGATCTGTGATTCACACTATCCTTTAAGAGATTAATCTCAAACTCAAGTTCCTTAACCTTTTCAGTTTTACTAGTTTTATCCAGTAGTTTAGATGTCTTAGTTGATTTAAGTTGATAATTTAAACGTTCTAACTCCTGTTCATATTCTAATGTCTTATCAACAACCAACAGGTCCCCCTTTTTTACTTGTGCGCCATTATCGACCTTTAGTATAGATGTAGGATATAAAGGTACTTCATGTGTTTCCCTACTCTGCATTGTCGCATAAAACATAGGAGTATTGTCTATGACTTCAAAACCTTGTTGGGGAGATTGAGCACACCCTGTTAATACAAGTAGCGAAACTAGTGCAATGGCATTTCTTTTCTTCAAGATGATTACGATCATAAGTATAAATAATAAGTATATTATCTCAACCATAAAGACATTGATATCTAGATAGGATTGCAACAGTCGAAAACTAAGAAAACAAGACACAGTGAAGATAGGTAAATAACTCATTAAAAATTGCTTTAGTTTGGTATTATACAACTTTGATTTTTGTGTGAAAGTAGATTGAAATAACTTATCCAGTATTAAATAAATAGACATTATAGTGATAAGTAGAATAATTAGAATGCTGATCATATTTTTGCTTATACCTCCGTATATTATCAATAGAATTAATAGAGAAGATGTTATATTTCTTATGTTAGATTGAATAGGAGTACTGAAAGACATTAGGTTAACTTTACTTAATCTTAATACACTAATAAAGTAACGATTGCGATGGCTTTTTAGGTGTAACTTGGATGCATTAATTTTATTATCTAAGCTAACACAGGAAATGAAGCTAAATAATATCAAACTAGTTTCACTTATACTTTGATTGAATGAAGCGATAAGAAATGTTGGCAATAATAATAAAGCACTAGGTAGTTTAAAAGATGATAGAGGTATATCTATCTTTAATAACTTATAGAGAATTAGAAGTACTATAACGATTGGTAGGTTAAAGATGAACGGTAAAAAAATGAAGATTGGGTGAGTTATGTAGACTATATGTGGCAGAAGATAGGTATATATTACTAAAGGAAATGCGTTCGTTTTTATTGATAGAATGATTAGTGCAGTAATCATCTGTAGTAGAGAGTTCAACTTGTTGAAACAATAGAAACGTTTAAGAATATAAAAGTGATATTTTATGTTTGATCGTAATCTAAGACAATATGTTCGGTTTACTAGGTTGTGTATTGAGGGTAAAAAATCAATTGAGTAGCTGATGAGTATTAGATAAATAAGATTCAGTTTGATCACTCCTAAATATAAAATTCGATGAATGCTGAAATGAATAGAACTGCAATAGCTATAAAAAAGTTCTTTCTCTCGTAGTTAATGCCCATCGAAATTACTAATGCAAAAGCAAATAGTTCAAAGGGTAAGTGGATGAGATGGATTAGTGTATAAAGAATACCTTTGTTTAGAAATAGAAGTCCAATAGCAATAAATATAACAGTAAAACTGTAGACGAAATAAACAAAGCCAAACACCGGTATTGCATAGATTGCAATAAATATTGAGTTATGAAAGAAGATTTCGAAGAAAGACGTAGGTGTAGGCTCTGTTATAAACGAAAAGGATATGTCTAATGAGTAAGTTAGTGCGGATATACTAAATCCGATAATAAGTACTGTTAAAGTTAATAGGAAGGCGTTTCGAAAGGATTTACTCATAGTATAGATAATAGGACATTGATAATCACAAATCCAGACAGCCAAGATTTTTGCTTGAAGTTAATATCGTTGTTTATATATAAATGAATTAGCATAAAGAATATACCAAAAATTAGATTTGGTAAAATAGAGATAGTTGTGAGTACTGATAATGGAATTAATAAACTAAGCAGCTTACTTAAGTTTGAACTAATCAAATAGATTATTGTGTTAGCAGAAATTGAGTAATTCAGTTCACATGTTTTGTAGATCCAGTTTAGAATAACTATATTTATTAAAATGGTGATAACTTCAAGAATGAATATTATTAGAAGTAGTGTTATTGGTTTTAAGTTAATGTTCTCAAATCCAGCAATGACTAAAGTTTCCATTATGAGTGGTGCCACTTGATTATATTTTGGAATATTAAGGAGTCCCAAAATTAATAGTAGAACTACTATTATCGCACTTTGTACAACGACTGATTTTCGCATGTATAGACCTCCATTGGGTTAATTGAATCATGTATTAGATTAACGATAGATTGATTGTGTTCAGTAAATAGAATTGAAGCACCTTGATTATAGTGACTTTGTAATTGTTGGATAATAATCTCTATTGATGTAGAATCTAGACCTTGAAATACTTCGTCTAGAATATATACAGTACATGTATTGAAGAAAAGAGGAAGTAGTTCGAGCTTCTTTTTAGTACCTAGTGAAAGTGTTGATACTTTCGTATTTATATCTAGGTTCAAGGACAACAAATTTAGGGACTCTAATATTGAGTCATTAGTTTGGCTATAGAATACTTGGTAGGTTTTTAATACATCTTTTATTGCTTCTTCATCAGTAAAAAAACTGATGTCAGGAATATAACATATATTACTAATATTAGTAGTATATTGACCCGTAATGTTCTTGTGAAAACCTAAGAGTGTTTCTATAAAAACAGTCTTTCCTGAACCGTTTTCACCTTTTAGATAGATACATTGATTTTTTCTTAAAGTAAAGTTGACTGAAGATAGTATGGTAGTTTTTCTAATCTTTATTGAACAGTCTTTGAAATTTGCGATCATGAATAAAAGATTGCATCCAAATGGATGCAACCACTCACCAGTTGATAGCTGCGGTTCTACCGATTGCTTTTGTTAGTCTTTTGACTAGAAGCAAGCCTAGACTAATTGAACTACCACAAGCAACAATCAACAGTAGGATTTTCCACAACGAAGCTCCAAGAAAAATTGTATCAACAATCTTTTTGGCAGCATACGTTCCGACGCCTAACATACTTACTACATTAGGAAATGGAAAGACTATTTTGGGTAAGATAAACATCATATCAACTCCTCTAAATTAAAATAGGGGACTTTTTAATGTATTCCTATTTGATTTTCTAATAAATAGAAGTAAACTATACTTTGGAGGTAGTTTATGAAGATAAAATTAATTGCGAGTGATATTGATGGAACTATTATTAATACAGAAGGTTTTATGAGTGATAAAACTGTTGAAGTAATTAACTCATTAAAGGAACACGATATTGACTTTACATTTGCGACTGGACGAAGCTTTGAGAGTACATATGATATCGCAAAACAACTGGATCAAAGTAATCCCTTTGGAATGATATGTTTAAATGGACTACAAACTTTTGAATATCCTGAAAAAACTAAAGTTGAGTTAGGTTCACTGACATATGATGAGATTATTGAATTTGGGGAGTTTGGGAAGAAATTCTACATGGGTGTTATGTATTGTTTTGATGATGCTATATATTTTCAAATGGACGATGTATCTTATGATGATTATATATATGGCATGGGAGATGGTGCTCGACATTTCTTTAATCACCGTGTTCCACTAATTACAATTAAATCAGTTGATGAGATCGAAGAAAGACTTCGAACAGTAAGAATTCAAAAAGTGGCTTATATTCAATCACCAGAGTATATGAGTATTGTTATCTCAAGGATGCATGAATCACTTCCCGAAGGGTTTGGTTTAATGCGCGTTGGTGAGGGATGGACTGAAGTTTCTAAAGAGGGAATCAGTAAAGGTGAGGCTCTATTGGCGTTTGCTGCTAAGCGTGGTATTAAACCTGAGGAGATCATGGTATTTGGTGACTCAGAGAATGATATTAGTATGTTTGAGGTAGCGGGAGTGGCCGTTGCGATGGATAATGCAATGCCTAATGCTATTGCAAGTTCTAATGCTAGAACGCTGTCTAATGATGATGATGGTGTTGCAGTATATATTGAAGAATACTTAAAAAACCGCTAGTTGCGGTTTTAATTTTGGGTTTAAGAAAAGGACATTTTGTTGATGTCCTTTTTGCTTTGTTATTCTTCTATTGATTTAGGAGCATTAAATGCTTCCTTATCAAACGTACCATCCCAGTTATCTACAACAATAGCCGCTACCATAGCTCCAGTCACGTTCAGTGCAGTACGTCCCATATCGATGATTGGGTCGATTCCAAAAATAGCTCCAATATGTGACATGGCAGCCCCGAAGCCTAAACCATTTAGCGTTACAGTGGCTGCTACAGTAGATGTACCTGGTACACCTGCGATCCCAATAGAACCGATTGTTACTACTAATACCACTAAGACGTAGAATGAGAGGTTCATTGGGTATCCAACTGCTGATGCAACCAGTGTACCTAACATAGCAGGGAAAACACCCGAACATCCATTCATACCAATTGATGTTCCTAATGTTGCAACAAAGTTAGATGTTTGACCAGACACGCCTAGCTCCTCTGTTAATGTTTTTAATGTATAAGGTAAAGTACCTACACTTGAACGACTAGAGAATGCAAACATGATTGTCGTATATGCTTTCTTATAGAACGTAAGTGGGTTTACACCAATGAATGATAGAATCACAACATAAACTAACATCATGATTATAACGCCAGCATAAAGAGCAACGATGAATCCAATAACTGCGATAATAGAATCCAGTCCATTGGAAATAATAGTATTAGCAACTAATGCAACAATTGCATAAGGCATTAACTTGATAACGTTAATTAAGACGGAGTTAACTGTAACTCTAATAGAGTCTAATAATGTAACAAAAGGTTTAACTTCATCTGGTTTCTTAACTAGTAAGAATCTAATTGCAGTAGCAAACATTGCAGCAATAATAACAACAGATACTACAGCTCCGTTACTACTAAATACTGAAAAGATGTTATTTGGAACTAGATCTAAGAAGAACTCAGGGAAACTTTTGGAAGCAATATTCCCCATTCGATTAATGCTGCTCTCTGATAGTGTTCCAGTGAAGTTGGCTCCTTGTAGATTAAATAATTTAACAACTAGAATCCCAACAAGAGCAGAGACTGAAGTAGTTCCTAATAAAACAAAGAATGTCTTACCTGTAAGTGATTTAATGCGATCTCCATCAACATCAATAACTACTTTAATGATTGATAGAAACACAATCGGTACAGCCATAAGTTGAACCAACTTAACAAATCCTGTTCCAACTAAGCTAAACCAAACCGATATTTCTTTACGAGCAAAGGTATTATAGATTTCAAAGTTAGATCCAACGAAATCTGTGGCAATACCAATTACTAGACCGATTGCTAGTGCAATTAGCATTCTGTTTGAGAAGCTAACTTTCTTTTTAGTTAAGTGCTTAAGTAGAAGTAATGATCCTACTAAAGCGACAATTGCGATAAGTGTAATAAAATTACTTAACTTAAAGAATTGTGTAAAAAATGGATAATCCAACATAATTTTTCTCTCCTTTTTACTTCGCTGTATTTGCAGCTACGTTGATTGCTTCCCAAGTAGAAGCAAATGGTGGCGCATAAGCGTAGTCAATAAATCCGATCTCATCGGTTGTAAGTTCTGCATGTATAGCAGTTGTTAGGGCATGTAATCTAAGTACAGTTTCATTGCGTCCAAATACTTGAGCACCTAATAATACTTTTGTATCAGCATGATAGATAAGTTTAATCATTATCTTCTCTTGAGCAACATCGGTATAATAGTTTGAATGGTTATTTGTATATACTAGAGTCGTTTTATAATTAATACCTAAAGTCTCTGCAGATTTCTCAGTAATACCGGTCGAACCTGCTTCAAACTCCCCAACCTTTATGGCCCCTGATCCAAGAGCTCCACTAAAACTTAGCCATTCTTCCTTGTCTGTGACAATATTAGTTCCGATAAGTCTACCCATTTTATTAGCATAAGTAGCGAGTGGTGAGTAACGTACTTCACCAATTCTGTGATTTACAGCTGCACAATCACCTGCTGCAAATACATCTTTGATTGAAGTTTCACCGTAATTATCGGTAATAATGGCTCCGTTGCTAAGCATATTTAATTGATCCTTCACTAATGCTGTGTTTGGTCTGAATCCAACAGATATGATGACAGAATCTGCTTTGATTACTTCATCGTTTGTTTCAACGGATACTACCAAATTATTCTGTGTCTTAAATGATTTAGCGGTTTGTGATAAGTGAACTTTAACACCGATAGTTTCTAATGACTCTTTAATCTTATCAGCAATCTCTTTGTCAAAAGGACCACTTATTAATGTGTCCTGTGCTTCAATAATATGAACGTTTTTCCCTAAATGAGCTAATTGCTCGGCCATTTCAATACCTATAAATCCACCACCGATAATTACAACGTCATTCATTGATTTTAAGTTATCTTTAAATTTATTTCCATCATAAGGCTTCGTGATAGTATAAACGTTATCACTTTCAATCCCGGAAATGGGTGGCATAATTGCACTTGCACCAGTAGCAATCATCAGGCGATCATACTCTAGCGTATCTTCTGATTTTGTCTCATAGTTTAGTACAGTAACATTTTTTCTTTTGAAGTCAATGTTTGTTGCTTCATGCTTTAGAAGCACCTCAATACCTGCTGCACGCATTTGATCGGGGGTTCTTGCGTACATTTCGTTTTCATCCTCAAACTGACCCCCAATATAATAAGGGAGCCCACAAGCTCCAAATGATACGTAGTCTTCTTTTTCTATAATTGTAATTTTAGCGTTAGGATTAGTTCGACTGGCTTTAGCGGCCACGCTCATACCTGCCGCAATACCTCCAATAATAATAACTCTCATAATTACCTCCTTTTAGCTAGTTTTAACTCATCTAAAGTGTAAGCTTGTAAAATACTCTTGTCAACGCATAAGCTTGTGGGA
>CAZEQW010000024.1:9612-13969 GCA_964514505.1 uncultured Erysipelothrix sp.
CTCATCTAAAGTGTAAGCTTGTAAAATACTCTTGTCAACGCATAAGCTTGTGGGAAAAGAAAAGCACCCATAGGTGCTTGGTGCTAAATATTATTGATTAAACGTGTTTTAATGATTGAATCTATTTGACTAAACGATACATTTAAATCATTTAATAAGGTTTCGTCGGTTTCATTGATATCTACAATAGTATAAGCATAATCACCGCTGTTTTTATTAATCATATTATCTATATTTACTTTATGTGCAGCAGCAACATTTGAAATCTGACCTAGCATATTAGGGATGTTTCTATGAATTAGTGTAAAACGTGTAGGTGAAGTCAGTGATAACTCGACATTTGGGAAGTTAACTGAGTTCACAATATTACCTGTCTCTAAAAAGTACTGTAAAGTCTTTACGGCAGCTTTTGCGCAGTTAATCTCGGCCTCTTCAGTTGAAGCCCCTAGGTGAGGTAATACGGTTATCTTATCATTATGTAATAAGTTAGCTTTCGCAAAGTCAGTATAGTAGGCTCTTAGTCTGTTATTATTTAAGGCATCGACAACAGCATCATCGTCTACAAGTCCGCCTCGAGAGAAGTTAAGTAATACAGCATCATCTTTCATTTTAGCTAGCTGATGGGTGCTGATTAGGTTCTTAGTTTGACTTAGCAGCGGAACATGTAACGTTACAAAGTCAGCTTGCGATAGAACTTCTTCTAAAGATAAGGCTCGATGTACGCGTCGGCTGATGTTCCATGCTGTATTAACAGATACATAAGGGTCATAACCAAGTACGTTCATTCCGAGTCTATAAGCATCGTTAGCAACTAATGAACCAATACTTCCTAAACCAATAACCCCAAGTGTTTTACCATCTAGTTCAGTCCCAGCGAACTGCTTTTTATTGGCTTCTACTTGTGATGCTATATCTTCGCCTTCTAAAGTTTGGACCCACTGTGCTCCTTTGAAGATAGGCCGAACCGATAATAGCATACTCGCTAACACAAGTTCCTTTACTGCATTTGCATTAGCACCTGGCGTATTAAAAACAACAATACCTTCTTCACTACAACGCTCTAGCGGGATATTATTGACACCAGCACCAGCGCGGGCAATCGCTTTAAGAGATGGACTGAATTCCATTTTATGAAGGTTTTGGCTACGAAGTAGAATACCATCGTAATTATTAGACTCATTTAGAGCATATGATTTATCTAAAAGGTCTAGACCTTGTGGTGCTATATTGTTGAAAGTTCTAATTTGATACATTATTGACCTCCATGTTTCTTATCGAAATCTTTAATAAAATTACAGAGTGCCACTACGCCTTCCATTGGCATAGCGTTATAAATACTAGCGCGCATTCCACCAACTAGTCGGTGTCCTTTTAGATTCACTAATCCATTCTCATCAGCTTCCTTTAAGAACTGCTTATTAAGGTCATCAGAGTTTGTGAAGAAAGGAATGTTGTTGACAGAGCGATCGGTTCCGCTAACTGCAGTCACAAATAGTTTACTTTCATCAATGGTCTTATAGAGCAAATCAGATTTTTCCTTGGCTGCCTTGACCATAGCATCAATACCACCATTATCTTTAACCCACTGTAGAACATTTCCCAGCATATAAATGCCAAATGTTGGTGGTGTGTTGAATAATGAATTGGTTTTAACGTGTGTTCGATAGTCTAACATCGTTGGTATATTACCTTCAATAGTATCTAAAAATGTCTTTTTTACAATAACCACAACTACACCTGATGGGCCTAGGTTCTTTTGTGCTCCTGCATATATTAAGTCAAAGTCATTAACATCATAGTGTACAGACATGATGTTAGAAGACATATCAGCAACTATAGGAACATTTGTCTTTGGTATATCATAGAGACAAGTTCCTTCTACGGTGTTGTTTGTGGTGATATGTAGGTAGGTTGCATCGGTTGGTACTTCAGGTAGTGTTGGAAGTTTGGTGTAGCGATTATCTTTTGAACTAGCTAATAACACTGCTCTATCACCAACTTGTAGTTTGGCTTCAAGATATGCCTTGTCTCCCCAAGTTCCGCCATCAACATAGTACACTTTGCCTTTTGACGCAAAGTTCATCGGAACCATCGCAAATTGAAGGCTAGCTCCGCCTTGTAGTAATAACACTTCATAGTCGTCATTAATATTCATAAGTTCTTTTAGTAACGAAATGGTGTCATTGTGGATCTTATCAAATACTGAGGATCGATGGCTCATTTCCATTACTGACATACCTGAATCTTTATAGTTAAGTAGTTCTTCTTGGGCTTTCACTAGGGCTTCTCGAGGAAGCACAGAGGGCCCGGCTGAAAAGTTAAATATTTGTTTCATGTAAATTTCATCTCGCTTTCATTTGATTGCATTATAGCATAGTTGATTGATATTTATCATTGAAAATAAAAAAGATTTCGAACTATTGCTCGAAACCTTTCTTTTGATTGTATAGTGCAATCGATTTGTATAAAGTGTACACCAGGTACACAACACTTACTAATCGTGCCGAAAGTGCTATAGCTGTAATTACATCAGATGGTGATAGTAAGATTACCATCTGAATGATAGCGTAGTAGTGTGCACCTGCAAGTGGTTGGTCAGTTTCTAAATGACAACCTGCTGCTGATTCAACTTCTCTTAACCCAAGCACAATTCCATAGACAACCGCTATGGCTCCTAATACAACAACATAGTGGATAATATTAGTGATAAATGCAAAGTGTAAGACTATGCCAAATAAGTTGATTATATAAGTAAATAGAGTTAGAACTGCCAGAATTGCTGCTGGATAGACCATAGCATCATAGATTTTACTTTGATCCTTATGGCTTCTAAACGCCAATGAAATAAGCGCAAATCCAATAAAAGATGGAAACACATCAATGTATCCGTTTGCGATATTAATTGTAAGTTGAAATAGGATTAAAATTAATCCGTAAATAAAATTTATCATGATATACTCCTTAAAATAGACTATTTGATAATATCACACACAATATATATGTCAATATTGTATCATTTCTACTTTAGTTCATTGTGAAGATTTAGTGATTTTACTATTGGAATAGATAAAAAGAAATCTACACTTGAGTGAATCATGGTTCCGATACCTAGGAAAATAAAATATGACCATAGTAGTTCTGGTGTAATAATTTTCACGTTAAGCAATGTAATGACTCCAAACTCTCCAATTCCATGAACTAGAGCAATCACTAGATTGAAGATAATGAGAGACGTTATTCCTTTAAGTTTATATTTTCTTAAATAGAGTGCGCCTGGTAGCACAAACAGAATGTGAGAGAGGGCACGTAATACTACCGGAAGAGGCCATCCTCCTAAGAAAAAGCCAAGAGCAGTGGTGAGTGAAACAAAGATTCCTACGCTTGGATTAACAAACATAGCCACAAATACAGGGACGTGACTAGCCAGTGTATAAGTAGATGAACCAATCACGACTTTAATGGGCATGATCATCGGAATGAGTATTCCTATTGCGCTTAAAACTCCTGATAATGCGATGTTTAAAACCTTTTGATTTCGTTTCATAAATAGCCTCCTAAAGGTGTCAAGACATAGTTTACTAGGTATTGGTGTGGGTGTCAAGACACCTATATGTACTTTAGTTGTATGCCATAATTTGATGGTATATAATAAGTATATAAGGAGGATATATTAAATGAACAACTTATATCATGCAATGAACGTATTTCTATCGGACGTGACTGTCTTAGCTCAAAAAGTTCACAATATTCACTGGTACATTAAAGGTGCGGACTTTATTCCAATTCACGGTGAGTTGGATGAGTTCTACGATGAACTTCAGGAGTTTATTGACGAAAGTGCTGAAAGATTATTAATGATTGGTGATCGTCCAATTGGTAATCTAAAGACAATGTTGGAAACAACGCGTCTTACTGAGTTAGGTGAAGATGACATTAGAAGTATTGATGGTTTCAAAGCTTTAATTGTCGATTATGATCTTCTTAGAACCCAAGCACTTCACATTGTTAATCTATGTGAAGAGTTAAATGATCCAGGTAGTGCTGACCTTTATACAGATATTCTGCGTAAGGTTGAGAAAAAACTTTGGATTATGAATTCTTATATTGCTTAATTAGTGTTATAGAGTAAATACGTTATTAGCTCGTTTGTGAAATAGTCATAAACGAGCTTTTATATATAAAAAGGCATGTGATATGCCTATTAACTAAATATTCTTAATCAAGAAACCTAAATCATCTAGTTTCTGTTGTGCCTTAATAAAGTGTTCTCTATTCTCGCAAGATAAAGTATGAACATGAGTGCCCTGGGTTAGGATACTAAGCAGTTCTGCTTTTTCGGATTCAATATTATGCATGA
>CAZEQW010000025.1:0-13961 GCA_964514505.1 uncultured Erysipelothrix sp.
TCATCTTTTTGGGTTCTGTCAATTAATAAAGGAACGCGTTCACGCGTATGTTTTGCATGACCAATAGTTGGATCATTACCGTGATCAGCCATAATGATTAAAACATCATCACCACTTAACATCTCACGAATCTTACCGATCCATGTATCAGATACATTCAATCGGTCAATATAACGCTTTGAGTTTTCACCATGACCCGCTAAGTCGGTTTCCTGAATATTAATAAAGTAAAAACCTTTTCGGTCTTTCTCTAAATCTTCTACTACTTTACTAAAGATAGTATCGGTATCTACTGCATCAAAGTTTTCACCATAAGGATTCTCAACAATGTTCGCAACTTTACCGTAGAAGTAATTTTTAATACCAACCTCTTTTAATGCAATAGGAACTTGCTTACTTGCATCAACACCATAGCCAATATGCTCAACATGATAGTTTGAGTTATACACCCCTGACTTAGGGGCATCAACACCAATAAACTTACCTTCTTTAGTAAATATTGCGGCTTCAATGTTTTCAATAGTTACATTAGATCCACCAAACGCAATTACCCTTGGTACCTTAACAATAGCTCTAACAATATGACCTACTTCTTTAATCATGTCCATACCACAGGTATCTAAAGCCCCCACCACATTAATAGCTTGGCCTAAGTCAGTTTCCATATTGTCACCAATGCAGATCATATTATTAACCTTTAATAATTCTAAACCATCGCGTGATACTCTATCAACTTCATATCCATGATCAATAAGTGATTGTTCAATCTCATCAATAAAACGACTTAACGTATGAAAAATAGGTTTCTTTGGATCAGTACCTGCAATCTCTTGGTGGCCAAAAAATGAATCTGCCCCAAAGTGCTTCAAGTTACTACTTCCGTAAATACAGTTTTTACTAAATTTATAATCTTTATACTCATAACCAACCGCATTCATTAAACCCATATCTAATAAATTAGGCCACTCAATCTTATAAAGATCATCTTGCTTCATCAAATTAATACAAGTATTGGAACCCATATCTTGGGGACGCTCAGTTACTACATCATCCATATAGCCTATGCCAAAACTATCTAATACAACTACAATAAACCGTCTCACAAACATTCCTTCTTCCCTAAGCTATCATAAATACCCATTACTTCAACATTATCGGTTCCAACTCCCTTTACAACTGCAACCAAGGATCTTGTCACAAATATTTGAAATCTAAATGCCATAATAACACCAGAACTAACTGGTAAGACATCATTCAATTGGAAATAATAATCAATACTTTCTGCATCTGGTTTAAAGACATCTACGATACCTTTATTGCAATAGGCTCTAGATACATGAGATCTTCTATAATGCCCACCGCCATAGGCATAACTCATATTATTAAAGTTATGAGATATTTCACTTAGATACACCACACTTGGTTTCTCAACACATTCTTTATAAGCATGCATTGGAGTAGTTCCTGTTAAGCCATGACCTGGCTCACCATGAGTAATGCTACTACCCTTCATCAATTCAAGGGTACGAACACTAGTGGTTGAGGGCGCATTAATCTGCTTAATTTCACAGCCCATTTCTTTCATTATTTCAATAGCACCTAAAATAGTTCTATAGTTAGCTGTTTCATTAATGTCATCTTTAACCACATCATAAAGAAACGCTGGAAAAGCCGTAGCTCCAACTATATTTACATGATTCAGTTCTCTTGATTTACGCAAAAACGCTCTTAAATCACGCAAATCAATACCACCTTCTTGAGCTGGATATTGCATATCATCATCACTATAAACTTTTAGAATGACATCTTGAGTAACACCCAAATCCATAGCCACTTCATTTATTTCGATTAACTTCTCATATGAAAATACAGTCATTACCTCTGTTTTATAGGCAATAATTTTCTTTAACAAGGACTTTGGTGTTTGAACTAAATGACCTACATTTCCAAGTGGAATATTGTGTTCCATCATTACCAGTGCTTCTCTAAAATCAACAACTACTGCACCCTTATAGCCAAGCTCCATAAATCCTTTAGCTAATAACGGATTTCTACCTAATTGCTTTAACATAAAATATAGTTCAATATTCATACTGTTTGCTTTATCAAGAATTAATCGCGCATTTGCCATGGTTTGATCATAATCAATCACATAAGTATCTGGCAATAGAGTTCCTTTTTCATGAAGACTTAAGGCAACATCCACTAACGGTTTATTGTGTTTTAAAACAGTATCTAAAAACATTACCTCACCTCTTCTAATGCTCGTTTTAATATCCTTAGTACGCTCTCACTGCCACTTCGCATTGGATTAATACGAATCCAGTGAGTCGCAAACTCAGCATCATCCTTCAACATCGTGCCTGATACTCGATAGAACATTGGCACCATTTCATATTTACTCTCAGCACCAACAGGATATGGAGCCGCTCCAAGTTTCTGAGCTACTTCCAATATTTCCTTGGCAACTGGCTTATCAAACTTAACTAAAATAACTTTAGATTGCGCATTCACTATAACAGCCTTCTCAATACCCTCAATCCTATCGTTATTGATAGCTTTCAATACTTTCTCACCTTCAATAGCCTGTAAAGCATGCGTTACAGGAGCATATACCATGCCTCTTAAAGCACTCATTGCTTCATGACCTTGAGTTTGAGACCCACCTGAATAGTGAAAACTATGGATTGTATCCACAAACTCTTTTTTGCCTACAACTAAACCAATTCCTTCTGGTCCCAGTAACTTAAAGCATGAGAAGCAAGATAAATCAGCTCCTAGTTCAACGCCGATCTTATTTACTTTCATCACTGCATAGTTGTCATCAGTAACAATAGGAATATCTTTAACACCCTTGATCGTATCGATTACTTCTTTCATATCATATGAGTCGCTTAATTGCTGACGTGTATATTGGATTAATACAGCATTAATTTCATTATTAGTTAGTACTTCTTTAATAGCATTTAGATCATTGAAGTCACAAGCAATTGTCTTAATACCCAGTTGGTCTATTGAAGTAATAGTGGTTGTGTATATAGGAGCGCTGTGCACTAGTAAAGTATCATTGGCACTCATTACAGAAGCCAAGGCTTCTCTAATGGCCGCTGTACCTGATCCACGCACAAAAACACTGTCATCTTGATTAAAGAATCGCGCCATAACTTTTTCCACTTTACGCGTTGTAGTAGGAATATTACCGGCTGGGTGTACTCCTAAATCACCTAAACTTAGAACATCATAACCATTAAACTCATGAGTAATTGCATCAACTAAAGCAAACTGCTTAGCACTTGCAGCTTCAATACTCATACTTTCCAGTGGATATACTTTCATTATTTATCACCAAATAGACGATGTGGATTTTCAATTAACAACTTATCAATTGACTCCTGTGTCACACCTTTCTTCAACATTAAAGGAATAAAGTCTGTAAGTAGATAGCTATAACCAATCCCACCTTTATATTGCATATTAGACTTACGTGTAATGTCTAATGAAATACAAACGTGACTTATTCTACCACTTTCCTGAAGGTCAAATAGTAACTCTGCTCGTTTTTCATCAGGGAAGTAATTGTTTTTCCCAATCGTATCAAATCCTACATAAAAGCCTTGATCAATCAAACTATTAATTTGATCTAAATCTCCTAGTAAATCTTGATGTCCAATAATAATCTTATTGGGATTTAATCCTCTTTCAATAAAGAAAGCAGCTTGTTCTAAAGCAAGAGTACTTAAAGAAGTATGTGTGGAAATTACACTACCCGTTCTTTTTGCTGCTAATACAGCCGCTTCAAAAACCTTCTTTTCCATATCTTCAAATACATCTTTACTGGTTCCAATCTCTCCAATGACACCGGCTTTAACACTACTTCCTCCAATACCAACTTCAATCTCTTTGACCATTTTATCAGCCAACTCTTCAATACTCATTGTATATACATACTCAGGTAAAAATGGTTCTTTATAATAACCTGTAGCTTGTACTATATTGATGCCAGATAACGCTTGGACTTTACTAACATACTCAACATTACGTCCCATTCCATCTGCCGTAACGTCCACGATGTTTCTAACACCTAACTCATATAGTTTTTTAAACTCCTCTACAGTCTCATCAAAGCAATTTAAATTTGTGTCATCTATCTTCTTAACCCCTGATAAATCAATGGTTGTGTGTTCGTGGATTAATGTAATCCCCTCTTCTAATACTTTTCTCATAATACGTCCTTTCCTATGGAAGTTGTCGCATCAAAATACGACGCTTCTAATTCACTTCGTTTAAAAGGCAAACTACTCATAAGTTCATAAGCAGCACCAATGGCACTTTCTTCTGACTTACATATAATCAAGAATCCTCTTGCATGCTCGTTTGTTGGAACAATAAAAGCACTTAATCCAAGCATGTTTACTACTTTTAAATAATACTTATGGCCTAAAGCCTGTTTACTACTAGTGATGACATCATAGTGACCCATGACACTATCACCATAATCAAGTACATCAACGGGTCCCTCACAGGTAACTAAGATATTTTTATCAAAATCAAAGTTTCTAAGTTCACTCATCATCACTTCGCGATTTAATCCATCATATGATAATGAATATGTTTTATAATCATTAAATACTCCATTGAGAGTGTTATGTATTTCTTTATTTGATTTACCAAAGTAAATATCAAAGTTTCCTACTGTTAAATCGAGATGCGCTTCTATACTTTTCTTAATTAATTGATGACTTTTACTCATAAAGCCAATCGATGGACTAAATACAATTCCATCTGTTGATTTTTTTGAATACTTACGCAAAGCATGTTGATCAAATAATGGGCTAATCATTGCGTAAAGATTCAAAGCTAAAGCAGGCGCCAATACTGAACCGCCTCCATCGGTACCTATACCGATATCATTTATATTTTTAAAGACATTAATAGCAGTACCACTTGATGAACCTGTCATATAGCGTCCAGTGATTGGGTTGATACTATTTATATCAACAGCACGGCCTCCATCTGACATTCTATCTAAAGTATGGATGAACATATTGTGCTCTTCCATTACTTTTTTAAACTGATTAGAAATTACGTCGGTGTTTTTCACACCGACGTAGTTTCCATCTACCATTGCATTATCTAACTTAAGGATTGTACCTTCATAGACTTTCTCTACTGTATCAACCTTTTTAGCTGCCAATGTCTTTAAGGCATAGTTTGCAATGTTTTTACTCATATTAAGCTACAACTGGTAATACGTATAGCCCAATTACGATTAATATATTTACTAAAATACCAAAGATGATCGCTGCTACTGGACCAACTGCTAGGTCAACAATAGGCTTCTTAGATTGCTTATTAAGTAAGTAGAATCCGATAACGAATAAGCTACCTGCTGTTGGAACCATAGTGTTAGCTGCTCCAACTGAACCTACTAATAATGCAACTTCAAGTACACGACTCATTGATGTACGAATGTGCTCTCCCATTTCACGAACACCTGGGAAACGGTCCATTCCTTTAGCGAATGAGTTGATTAAGAAGATTTCAGCTACCATAACTGCTGCACCCGCTGCAAATGCGAATAATGGGTTACCATTTAATGCGATACCTACTGCAAATACAAATGTTGCACCAGCTGGTCCATATACACCTGTAACGATTGCTGTAGTAAATACTAATGGAACAAATCCAATAGCACGAGCAAATGCTGCAAGAGCTGCTGAAGTAAACTCACCATCACTGATTAAAGCTAGAGATGTTGGGTCACCAGCAACGATTGCTAAACTAGTACCAGCAGCTAATAATCCACCCATAATAGCAAGGATCCACCAGTTGCTTTGAATACGTTTAACTTGACCAGAGAACATATCTGCTAAATCTTGAGATGTAGTTGAATCTGATTTTTGTTGAGAAGCAAATACTAACATTGCAACAGTACCAACTAACATAGCGATACCTTCTGCATTTAATGCTACAGTAGCTTCTCCTAAAGCAAATACACCAAACTTCTTAACGATGAAGTAAGTAATTAATGAAAGTAAACCTGTAATTCCACCTTTACTAAATCCATGTTGCATCGCTACTGCTACAGCAGGGAATGCTGCAAACGCTGCAATAACTGGAGCACTTACGGAACCCAATGTTCCTAAGAAGTTATAAGGTAATAATTCAAACAACTTAACGACTGCCTCTAATCCTACCAAGATTCCAAGACCATATGCGGCCCCAACTACTGCAGATAGGATTAAACCTGTTAGGTCATCGTTGAATAATGTACCAATAATATCTGTGGCCAATAATAGTGAGTGAATCAAAATAATTGACGCTGCTAATGAAGTTGGAATACCAAAACCAACAACTAAACCAAAACTAATAGCGAAACTTGTTGCTGCTAGTTCCTTACGGCTCATTTTTCCATCAAAATATTGAGGAACAATTGGTCTAAAACCGTCATTAAATACTGCAATACCTTTGTTAGCTAATACCGATGCCAATGCACCAATAGCCATAATTACTACGTAATTTAGAATTTCCATGAATTCTTCTCCTTTTTATATCTATTTTAAGATCTCATCAACTAAGATGGGTAAAACAATGTCCTTATGTTGAGCTGTAAAACCAAAAGCAACTTTACCTTTAGCAAACTCATCACGGATGAACGCTTCATCCTTGATATTACCTGGCATTGAAACGGTAGATACTTTATCTGCCCCAAGCATTGCCATAGCCATCGCTAAGGCACCACCGCCACCAGTATTACATGCCCCAATATAGTAGTCATACTGACCGGCTTTCATTGCCATTGCTGCATCCAGATCAGATTTAATTTCGATATCAAGCTTACCATCGCCTAACTTCTCCAGCAAAGCCTTGATTTCTTGCTTATCGATTTGACCACCAACAACTACTTTCTTCAATCTACTTTCCTCCTTTCTCATTTAATGTGTTGAGCATATGTAACCATAAAAACTGAACCTCAGATTCCGGTATTTCAACATGAACTTGTTTAATAATCTTGTCTGTTAACTCAACAACTTCAGAAAATAAATCTGAACTCTTGATTTCGGATAAAATCATCTCATCCATATAATCAACGACATTATCCTTTTTAATACGCTGCATAGCCATCGCCAAATGCGTCATCGCGACTTGATATGCATCTAACTTAGTCAAGCCCTCTAATGTCATAAGACCAGCATGAAGTGCAACACAGTCATCAAAGACTTCTGCATCAATAACTGAACTATCTCTTAGAATGCTAAGACGATCTATCATAAACTACCTCCTTATATATACAATATAATGTATATATTACAAACACATTATAGTACTCTTATCTTAATAAGTAAAGCATTATCATTTAGAAGATCAAAAAAACGTCGAAATTTTCGACGTTTTTATTTAATCATTTATTATCTAACTTCAAGAAAACAGCATTAATAGCAACAATTACAGTAGATGCTGACATCAATATAGCACCAACAGCAGGACTTATACTAATTCCAATTGGCACAAACAATCCAGCAGCCAATGGAATCGCAATAAAATTATACCCCGCTCCCCACACTAAGTTCTCACGCATCTTACGAACCGTCTTACTAGCCAACTGTAAGAAAGAAGAAATATCTCCAGGATCAGATTGCGTTAATACTATATCAGCCGAGTCCATAGCTACCTGAGTTCCAGCCCCAATAGCTACCCCAACATCTGCCAATGCAAGCGAAGGTGCATCATTAACACCATCACCAACCATAATAACTAGCTTACCCTCATCTTTAAACCTTTTAACTAAATCATACTTATCACTTGGTGACTGATTAGAATAATAGTCAATCCCCAAAACCCCAGCAATCTCCTTAGCGGCGTCTTCATTATCACCAGTTGCCATAATAGGAGTAATTCCTTTAGCCTTTAACGCTTCCATTAGATTAACACTGCTTGATTTAAGTTCATCCCCAAGTGCTATAGCACCCACATACTCATCACCTTTAACTAAAACACTTAATGTAGCACCAACAGGCACTTCAAGATCTAACTCCTTACCATAAGCCTTAAGACTAATAAGTTGATACTCAGCTCCCTCATATAAACCACGAATACCACTTCCACTAATAATACTAATATCTTCAAAAACAGAAGCCTCAATACCCAAGGAATCCACATAATTAATGATACTTTGAGCAATAGGATGTGAGCTACCCGCTTCAATACCTGCCATCAAAGCCAAGACATTTTCATCACCCCAATATTTCAACACTTTAAAATTACCCGTTGTTAAGGTACCTGTTTTATCCAACACCATTATATCCGCTTTATTAGCCAACTCCAATGCTTCCCTATTTTTTACCAATAACCCACGACTTGCACCTAAACTAGTACTACGAGCTACTACCAAAGGAATTGCCAAACCTAAAGCATGAGGACAAGCTATAACCAAAGTAGTTACCATGTAAAGTACCGCTGTTTGCAAATCGCCTAACACAAACCAAACTACAAAAGAAACAATAGAAACGACAACGGCTATATAAAACAAATATCCCGCTACTTTATCAGCCATACCTTCAGCCTGAGATGGTTGATTTTGTGCCTGAGATATTAAATTTTGAACTTGGGAAATAAAGGACCCCTCCCCTGTTTCACTAACACGCACAAACAAGATTCCATCACCATTAGTAGATCCCCCAATTACTTGATCACCAACACTTCTAACAACCGGTTTTGACTCCCCCGTTAATAACGATTCATTAACACGAGAACTACCTTCAGTCACAGTACCATCAGATGGAATACTTTCACCAGCCTGAACACGTACAACATCGCCAATATTCAAACTATTTACATCAACCATTGTCACCGAACCATCATCCATGACCAAATGAGCCTGCTTAGGCAATAACTCAGCCAATGCCTTTTGAGCATTACCAGCTTCACCAACTGCTTTCATCTCAATCCAGTGCCCCAATAACATTATCAACACCAATGAAGCAAATTCAAAAAAGAAATCCATGATATGGGCATGAAATAAATACCTAGATATAACCGCATAAATACTATATAGATACGATACACTAATGCCCAAAGACACCAAAGCCATCATACCAGGTGCTTTTGATTTAAACTCATCCACAGCCCCCTGATAGAACGGTTTACCACCATATAATAATAATAAAGTAGATAAGATAGCTACTAATATATCGGAATACATAAACTCAAACTGAAAAAATAACTTCACACCCATTATAGGTGATAAAACTAATATAGGTATCGCCAATGGCAAAGACCTAAAAAACATCGCCTTAAAATCCCCGTGATGATGACTATGATCATCATGCTCATGATGGCTATGATCACCATGAGTATGTTCGTTATGACTATGTTCTTTCATGATATCAACTCCTCTTAACATTATTATACAATATATAACCATAATAGTTTAATAGTGTGATTATGATATCAAGTTTAAGAGTTTACAATCTTACTAACCTACTTTCCATATATAGCTCTAATCGCTTCATGGGGTCTAATATATTTAACCTCCAAAGATTCACTCTCTTTACTACTATAATAACGCTCATAATTATTGGCATCTTTAAGTAAATCACTTACGATTAGGAACTCTACTCCTGAACTAGTTCTATACACCAAGGGTTTGCGATAATGACTACCAATCAGTAGAATCGGAATATCGGTCTCTCGTTTACTAAGTGTATTATACAATTTCTCATTAAATATTCCTGCTCCATCATATTTGATAGTTTCTTTAATTTTTTCAGCAAGCATCCCCCATTCAATCGGGAGTGCTTCTTTAACAAACGTGAAACTTATGTAAAAGGAGTACTTGTCATAATTAAAACTAATATGAAGAACATCTTCTCCTACTTCTTTTCCTGAATAAACAGATGAATAAAAAAATGGATGATCAGACCAGGAAACTGAGTTACTAAAAAAGTTAGAATCCAAATTTCTTAGAATCTCCATAATAGATACATCAAACTTAAAACTTCTTTCTAAATCATCAGAACCATAAAAATGGGTACCTTCATCACTGAAGAACCATGTTTCATTTGCTTTAGCATCTTGGCTACAATATTCAAAGCAAATACTTTTTAAATTCGATAATTCAGGTAGAGAAAAGGCATTAATATACTCCAACCCCGAAACTTCCCTAATGAAATCACTGATCTTATTCAATCTTTGATAGTAGTCGTCGATACAGTGGCCTTTGTAATTCTTAGCGACTTGACCATTTAAAACTACCAGTTGCCAAGTTGGCACATTACTATTGTACTTCACTTCATAACCACACATAAAAAAATCACGTATCATATCAAAGATTATAGAGACCTCTTCTTCTTTGATCCAAACAGTAGTAATAAAGTCAACCTCCCTTGGCAATATTTGCTCAAAGAAATGATGTGATTTACTTCTATACTGTTTTATATTTACCTTTCCATCTTTGGAAATGGTAAGTTCTTGGCTCAAAAATTTACTATTAGGGAAGTCCGGAAAATAACTAGTTAGTTCTATCTTTGTTATATCTTCGCCTATTTCAATACAATTAGGAAGTTCAAGTTCAACCACCTTAGTCAATGCCGCCTTAACCATTGAGTGTTTTAAAGTACTGTAACTCAAATAATTATCACGAATGTTAACTGCATTAAACTCCCATAACGCCAATATAACTTCCATTATTTCAATTGAGCAATTCGCATGTAAAAGATATTCATTAAAGGAACTTTCATTATTCATGGCACTAAGATCAATTTTCAAAGCATAATAATTAGGGGACCATGGAATAAAGTCATTAAAAAAAACATTTCCTAATATACCTCCATACTCATAATCAATGCCATTCTCATGGTTTTCAATTACAGTCAACCACTTTTTAGCTACATCATATATTTTCATAAACCTATGCCTCCTTTATTATAGGTGGCGTAATCTTACCATGGAATCCTCTAACCAATGATTATGTGATTCAAAAAGTATGTGAAATGAATTCACAATGAAAAAAAGGAGCCTTTGCTCCTACTCATACTCTAATTCTATAAGCTCATATCGACCAATAATTCTTTTAGTTAGATTTAACGGATACGGTACATTCTCTTCATTAAAATAACTAACATTTGTTACTTTACCAACCTTAACTCTCATATTATTTCCAACTGGAACAACCACATACTCACCAACCGCAATAGTTTCATCATCAGTTATATAGAAGTAGTCTTGTGTTCCATTCTCAAAGGAAACACTTAAGTATATATAATCCCCTTGCATACGCTTTGGCATATTATATAAGTTAGAATCAAAAGAATCATACACTCCAATATAATTGAATGTGTTTGATATATCTTCAATAAAATGACCCCAGTCATTTGGTAGCGAGTTGCGATCATAACTGCCACTTATAAAACGATCGGGCCTATCTTCATATTCAACGTTAAGTCTAAAGAACGTTGTTGAATCATGAACTGGAATCGCATTTCTATTATATCCATCAATCTGTGAAAACTTTTGGTCATGAAAAACTAATAATTTATCAACTACTTCATTCTCATACTTAACATATAACCCGCCAGACTTAAACTTAAGAGAAGACGCAGTATCTGTTTTCTCAATGACAAATGATTCTTTGACTTTTTCATTCTCTAATAGTTCAAAGGTAACTCTACTAACATTTTCACTACCCAAGTTATTAAAATCAAACACCCTCTCGTATGGTATTTTACTCCCTAATTCAAAAAAATAACGCATATGTTCGATACCAGGCCCATCATATATTGAACCCACAAACTCATGCTTAACACCCGATTTTTCAGTAAGATTTAAAATCCAATACCCATTCTCTAATGAGTTGGTACTCACATGACCATTTAAAAACTCAATTTCAAAATAATTCACCAACTCTCTAATATCAATCTTTCCAATAGAGATATTAAGATTCTCCTCTAACAAACTACCATCAGATTGATAAAAATAATTAACTAACAAAACCGAGCCATTTATATCAATACACAGCTTTTGCTTAACTAAATCACCTTGTTTATATGAAGCACCTTTACTTCTAAGGTCAGTCGTTAAACTTACTTTAGTTAGTGGACTTTGAATAATCTCATCATCTTCCTCTGCCAACTCCTCTAAGTAACTAAACGCCAACTCAAACCAAGCAACATTATGACTCTCCATTGCTTCATCAGAACCCGATGCCCAATACTTAAAATGATACCATCGAGTATAGATTGCTGAACCCAATAAATGAGTATCTTTAACATAGTCTAAGATATCCTCTAACTCTTTTGCGTTATAGGAAGCGCGCCCATATTTCTTCGCAAAAAGTGCTCCAGTATTGAGGTCAAAACCCAATGCGATACAGTCTTTCTCAAATGAGTCACTCAAAAACACACTCACATCGCCTAGGTTTCTCATAAAATGATGCCACTTTTGGCTAAACTCGATTAAATTTATCAAATCAACACTCTCCTCTTATTAAACCAATTATACATTAAACACCCTAGCAAAAATAGAGCATATGTTATACTTGTATTAAAGGAGGCACGCATGAAACTAAATATTATAAAAGACGATATCACTAATCTACACGTAGATGCGATAGTAAATGCTGCCAATACAATGCTACTAGAAGGAAGCGGAGTATGCGGAGCTATCTTCAATAAAGCAGGGAAAACCCAACTAAGAGAAGCCTGTGAAACGTTAGCACCTATTAAAACAGGTGCCTCCACAATAACACCAGGTTTCAACCTACATGCTAAACATATAATACATACTGTAGGACCCATCTATGAATCACACCACAAGACACAAGCTAAACAACTACTCATCAACGCTTACACAAGCGCTTTAGAGCTCGCAAAACAGCACAACTTAAACTCCATAGCTTTTCCCCTTATATCAAGCGGAATCTATGGATACCCTCTAAAAGAAGCCCTGCAGATAGCCATCAACACTCTATCAAGCAACCACAATCTAGATATTACCCTCGTACTCTATGATACAGAAACATATAATCTAGCACTACAAGAAGCCAACTAGGCTTCTTTTTCTATACCACCAAAGCCCAACACCATATCATCACGCAACGCAAACCTAATCGCCCCATCAAGATCACTCATCTCCATAAAATAATCCCCTAAAGCACCCGATACGTCCACATCACCAATACTCAACTCCCAAGAACCATACTCCACAACACCCTTATGAACTATGCCCCCTTTAAGATTTCTCCTAATCTCCCCCAGCAAATGCTTCACAACCTCATCACTCAAATCAAACTCACGCACATCAACATCAAACAACTCAACACCACGATATTTATAATCCACAACCGCAACTCTCTCATAAGATATAAATAACTCCTGCTTTAACAACTCACCAACTTCATAGAAAGCCTCCACACGCCGTAAGTCAGTAACTAACCTAACACTATCAACAACCCCAACATCGTAATAACAAGCCCCTCCTTGATTCCTCATGATAAGAAAAGCATTAATGAACCAATCAATATCCTCATAATGCAACACCCCACCATTAACGATACGATTCCAATGATAATACAACACCGACCCCATCACATGACCATTAACCTTATCAAAGAATCCCAACTCACAAGCATCAGGACCATACACCTCATCCATCTCCTCACCCAAAGATAAGCTATACCCATATCTACCACAATCCAATACACCCTGCTTATCCACAAAATCCCTAGGCTCGTACCTCAAAACCTCAATCCACTCATTACACCACCAATAAAATGCATTCATATAAATTACCTCCTTTTCATCTATTAAACCTATATGATTACACGAACATTACATACACCCTGTTCACCCTATTAGTCATTAGTGTGTCGTTTCGCAAATATCACACTAATTCACAGATAAACATAAGATAGTAATGTTACTAAAACATTAAGTTACAACCTCCTCACTATATAAGTCATTAGT
>CAZEQW010000026.1:0-13479 GCA_964514505.1 uncultured Erysipelothrix sp.
TTTGATAACTAGGAGGAATTATGATTTCATATATGACAATAAGAGAGTGCTATGAGTTATTACAATATGGCACTGAAGTAGAATTAGATGCCATTGAGTATGTGCAACTCCAAGGCTGGATTAGAACAAATAGAAAAGGTAAGAACGTTGGTTTTATTGAGTTAAACGATGGTACTTACTTTAGAAATGCACAATGTGTTTATGAGAATACATTAGATAGTTATGAAGATATAAGTAAATATGCAACAGGTGCAGCACTTACTATTACTGGTAAGTTTAAGCGTACTCCTGATGGTAGACAACCATTTGAAATTATCGTAACTGAAGTAGTATTAGAAGGGGATGTAGATCCTTCTTACCCACTTCAAAAGAAACGCCATACGTATGAGTATTTACGTGAGATTTCACATCTACGTCCTCGTACAAACTCTTTCTTAGCTACATTTAGAGTGCGTTCAGTACTTTCAATGGCTATACATGAGTTCTTCCAAGATCAGGGGTTTGTATATGTACATACACCAATTATCACATCAAATGATGCAGAAGGTGCTGGAGAAGTGTTTACAGTTACAACACGTGGTGATGGTAACTATGAAAGAGACTTCTTTGGAAAGCATGCTAACTTAACTGTGTCTGGTCAGTTACATGGTGAAGCCTTTGCGATGGCATTTAGAGATATTTATACATTTGGACCAACCTTTAGAGCTGAAAAGTCTAATACACCGCGACATGCAAGTGAATTTTGGATGATAGAGCCTGAGATTGCTTTTGCTGATTTAGAAGATAATATGGATTTAATAGAGGATATGGTTAAATACTGTATACAGTATGTTTTAGTTAACGCACCTGAGGAAATGAAGTTCTTCAATGAGCGTATTGATAAGACATTATTAGAACGTCTTGAAAGCTTAGTCGAAAGTGACTTTGTTAAAATGACTTATACTGAAGCTATTGATATTCTACAGAAGTCAGATGTTAAGTTTGAATATCCAGTTGAATGGGGTATTGACTTGCAAACTGAACATGAACGCTATATCTGTGAAGAAATCGTTAAGGGACCTGTTTTCTTAACGGACTATCCAAAAGATATTAAAGCTTTCTATATGAGAATGAATGATGATAATAAAACCGTAGCTGCTTGTGACTTATTAGTTCCTTATGTTGGGGAACTAGTTGGCGGATCACAGCGTGAAGAACGTCTTGATTTATTAGTTAATCGAATGAAAGAAATGGATATCGATGAAGCTGGCATGCAATGGTATCTTGACTTACGTCGTTATGGTGGCGTTAAGCATGCTGGATTTGGAATTGGATTTGAGCGTTTTTTAATGTATATTACTTCAATGAGTAATATTAGAGATGTCATACCATTTGCTCGTACACCACGTAACTTAGATTACTAAAAGTGTGAAGTATGAAGTTTAAACCGAATTATGTACCTAAGAAACGTAAATGGAGCTACAAGATTGTAGTTCCTTTTATCCTATTAATACTTATTTTAACTTATTTTGGATATAGTACTATTATAAGAAAAAAGCAGAGTGCTAAAAAGGAGTTCACAGTTTGTGATTTAAGTGTTAAAAATACAAAGCGTTTACTTAGTGATATTAACAATGATTTTAAGGATAGAAGTAGTAAGGTAGTAAGAGATTATAGTATTTATGGTGAAACGTTGAAGCTATATGAGAATAAATATTCAACGAATCAAAACGATCCATTAATTGGTCAAATGTTATATATAACTGATGTTTGTGAGGGTAAGGAATCAGCTAAAACTTTAATCAGTAACCGTGATTTAGATAGCGGTATAGATATTAGTATATTAGACGATGGAATATATACATTGGAAGTTCTAGGAGATATTGACCCTTCTGTATTAGTATCTGAAAATGCGATGGATTATGAGTTTAAGAGTATAAAAAGAGATGGAATTATTAAGGTTGGACGTTTATTTGCGACTCAAAGTTTTTATGAAAATGAAATTAACTTTGATAAGAACTTTGTAATGTTGGAAGTAAGTTCCATAGAGGATAATAATGAGTTTGATATTATTTTAGATCCTTCTGCTGGTAACACAAACGACTATGGTTCTTATAATAAGGGACATAGCTTTAAGTCAATGAATGAAGCAACCTTGATGTTTGAGTTAGCTCAAGGTGTAGAAGAAATAGTAAGTGAACATGGGTTACGTGTTCTTATATCTCGTGATGAAAGCAATGGCATCAATTACTATGGGGAGAGTGGTCGTATTAAAGCTGCATATGATGGTAAAGCTAAGTACTATATTCATATGCGTGTTGAAACCAGTGGTTCAAAGATGGATCGTGGGCTACTTGCATTGTATTCTAACTATACGAGTAATCGTTTTGCGCAATCAATGATTGAGAATATTATTGAGGAAACCGGATTTCAAACAAGTCCATATGTTGATAGAGTAAACATACCTGGCGTATATAGAACCAATCGAAAGAATGGACTTGATAATAATAACTTTTTAAGAGAGACTGGTGGAAGATATACAGGTGCTGGTATCCTTAAACCTTTTGATGATATTATGTCTTTTGCGAAAGAGGAGCATCATGGCATGTATGGTGTCAATATATTATACGGATATTTAACTGACCCAAGTGATTACTCAAACTGGGAAAATAAAAAAGAAGCAATCATACTTGGTACTGCTAAAGGTATATTAGAGTATTTGGGTATTGAATATTTAGGTGATTAATTGTGATTTTAAATGTAAGTGGAGCATATAAATCCTTTGGCTCAGATGATCTCTTTGAGGATCTAAATCTAAAGGTTAATAGTAATGAAAAAGTAGCGCTAATAGGTGCCAATGGTGTTGGTAAAACAACACTTTTTAGAGTGCTTGCTAAGCAAGAAACCCTAGATAAGGGTGATGTTTTCTATCGTTCAGGAGTCCGTTTTGGTTTTCTTGATCAGATAAATGTTTCTTTTGAGCCAATAGTAGTTAGAGATTATTTAAATGAAGTATTCAAGGATGTTTATGTTCTAGCTGATCGTCTTAAGGAAATGGAACTTAAGATGCAAGAGGATCATAGTGAACGAACTTTAAAGCAGTATGATCGCTTGCAACAAGAGTTTATGCAACGTGGTGGGTATACACTTGAAACAGAAGTTAATACACTTCTTACTAAGTTTGGATTTGAAGTAAGTGATTTAGATAAAAATCTTCAAAACTTTAGTGGAGGCCAAATCACAAAGCTAGCCTTTGTTAGGTTGTTGTTAAGTAAACCAGATATTTTGCTGTTAGATGAACCAACTAACCACCTAGATATTTCTACGATTGAGTGGCTAGAGGGTTATTTGCGATCATATAATGGAGCTATTATTTTGGTATCACATGACCGTTTATTTATAGATAGAATTTGTAGTGCGGTTATAGAGATTGAGGATAAGGTAGCAACTCGATATGAAAGTAATTATTCAAATTATATCCAGTTAAAAGAAGCAGCAATTCTTAAGCATAATGTTAAGTTTGTACAGCAGCAAAAAGAGATTGAACGCTTAGAGAATTTAATTGATAGATTTAGACATAAAAAAAGTAAAGCGTCATTTGCTAAAAGTAAACAGAAGTATCTAGATAGAATGGATAAGCTTGAAGAAAAAGGTTCTTCACAACGTACCTTTAAAGCACATTTCGAACCTAAACTTAAAGGTGGGAAAGAAGTTCTATTAACCGACAACTTAGAGGTTGGATACGATAAACCTTTAGTTAGTGTCACTCAAACCTTTACTAAAGGCCATAGGTACGCTGTTGTTGGCGACAATGGAACAGGTAAAAGTACACTCTTAAAGACCCTAGCAGGGCGTTTAAAGCCCTTAGGTGGTGAGATGATGTTTGGTCACCAAATAGAAATGGGTTACTTTGATCAACAACTTCTAGACTTTACGATAGGTAAAACAGTTTTAGAGGAAGTTTGGGATAACTTCCAAGACTTAACTCATACTGAAGTAAGAAGCGCATTAGGTAGTTTTTTGTTTAAAGGCGATGATGTGTTTAAAGATGTTTCAGTATTATCAGGTGGTGAACGAGTACGCCTGAGTCTAATAAAATTGATGTTAGCAGGAGATAACCTACTTATACTAGATGAGCCAACAAACCACTTGGATATACAAGGAAAAGAAGCATTGGAAAAGGCCTTAAAAGACTATAGTGGTACAATGATATTTGTATCTCATGATCGTTATTTCATCGAAACAATCGCAACAGACATACTTTACCTAAAAGATAAAAAACTACAACTTAGTGAGAAGGTTGCGGTAAGTGATGTAGAAGAGGAAGTTAAAGTAGTTGATCAGAAGAAAGAAGAGCGCCGTGAATTATACAAAGAATATAAAACATGGCAACGCCGGAGTCAAAAGTTAGAACTAGAACTACTTGATTTGGAAGAAGAACTAGTTGCTTATCGTGAACTACGATTTGACCCAGACTACTATCATGATTTTGAGAAAATGAATGAACTTAATAAGACGATAGATGACATACACAATAGTATTAAAACAAAGGAGAAAGAGTGGGAAAGTCTCACCCTAGCTCTAGAAGAATTTGAGGAGAATGAATAGCATTTTCCTTTTTTTTATGATATTATACATTGAAATATTAACTTTGGAGGTGTTATATGAGCGCAAAAAGGTTCCTCTTTATACTTAGTTCACTTTTTATAGTATTGGCAATTTTACATGAACCATCTCTTAGTGTTTTCACGAACCTATGGAACTTAATTAAAGGCAGTGACATCTTAATCACAGACTACTTTGTGACCGGAGGTAAAGCTGCAGCATTTCTAAACGCAGGGTTAGTTGGATACTTTTCTTGTTTATTAATACACATATCAAAACCTCAAATGAGTGGAGTTTTAATAGCTTCAGTTTTCTTAATGATTGGATTTGCATTATTTGGTAAAAATATTTTAAATGTATGGCCCATAATATTTGGAACCTATCTTTATGCTAGAATCACTAAGATTAACTTAGGGAGCTTACTTCATATAAGTTTCTTCGCAACGAGTATTGCACCAATCGTATCAGAAATACTTTACATGATGCAATTACCAATCATCATTGCAATCCCATTTAGTATTATAGTAGGAGCGTCTATAGGTTTCCTAATTGTCCCAGTATCAAAACATCTACATATAGTACATAAAGGTTATAACCTATATAATATTGGTTTCGCTGTGGGGATTTTAAGTACTATATATGTCTCGCTTATGAGATCTTATGGTCATAATGCAAAGAACCATCTTATTTGGTCAACAGATGATAACTATTACTTATATTTTATTTTTTTGATACTGTTTATAGCAATGATTCTATATGGGTATATGAAAGAAGGATCATTTAAGCAGCAAATAGAAATAATGCGAACATCAGGATATCAAAATAACGACTATTATAATGCTTTTGGAATGAGTCCTATAATGATTAACATGGGATTTAATGGACTTGTAAGTCTAGCATACTTACTACTTATTAAAGCTCCGCTAAATGGCCCTGTATTAGGAGGCGTACTAACGGTCGTTGGTTTTGGAGCATCGGGTAAGCATATTCTAACCATTTTACCAATATTTTTAGGCGTTGTTGTAGGGAGTATTACCAAGACTTGGTCGATTGATAATCCTTCAATCATCTTTGCTGCATTATTTGGAACAGCACTATCACCAATTGCTGGTGAATTTGGTTTTGTGTGGGGTGGATTGGCTAGTTTTATAAACTCCTCAGTTGTTTTAAACTCCGGTTTCTTACATGCTGGTTTAAATCTATACAATACAGGTTTTTCATCGGGTTTGGTGGCTGCAGTTTTAGTACCATTACTGGAAATACTTCGAACAAGAAAAATATATAAGAAGAAATATTTTTTAACTCCTGATAAAGTAATTAATTTTATTAGTGAAGTAAACGCAAACTAATTTTCTTAATAATCTTGTTATTAGATTTTAAAGGTTTATAATATTAAGGAGAGTATTAAGATGATTTAATCTTATGATATGGTGATAGTATGAAAAGAAAACTTAGAAAAGACAGATTAATTCTATTGGGTGGGGGTGTGATAGCACTAGTAATACTAGTGCTTGGTACATTCTTTTTTATTAAAAGTAATAATACAACCATAGTTCTAAATGGAGAAAAAGACATAAGTCTTGAAGTATTCGACGATTATGTAGAGTTAGATGCAAAGTTATTATATAAAGGCAGTGAGAAAAAGATTATTAAAGCTACTGTAAGCAACGTTGATACAAGTGTACTAGGTGATTATACAGTTGCTTATAAATACAATAGTTTCTTATTGAAGAAAGATGTAAAACGACATGTAAAGGTAGTTGATACAACTGCGCCTAAACTTACTTTAAAAGGGTCTGATATGACCTTGAAGTTAAATCAATCGTATATTGAACCGGGATATAGTGCCATAGATAACTACGATGGGGATATTAGCGATAAAGTAGAAGTAGAAGGTAAGGTTGATACAAGTAAACTAGGGACATATGAAGTAACGTATTCAATTACAGACTCATCTGGAAACAAAAGTACCGTAGAACGTAAAGTTGTTATATCGCAAGTAGCTAAGCCAACGCCCTCAAAAGGACCATCAGCGGGTGTAATATATTTAACGTTTGATGATGGACCGCATGTTACAAACACTGACAAGATCCTTGATATCTTGAAATCAGAAGGAGTAAAAGCAACATTCTTTGTGGTTGGAGTAGGACCAGACCGAGTAATAAAAAGAGCTTATGATGAAGGACACGAATTAGCACTTCATACATACTCACATAAGTATGATGAGATTTATAAAAATGAGGATGCCTACTATAGAGATTTATATAAGATTCAATCAAGAGTTAAAAATATAACAGGACACACTACTATGTTAATGAGATTTCCAGGAGGAGCATCAAATAACATTAGCCGTAAAATTAACAAAGGAATTATGACACGTCTAACTAAAGACATTCAAGCTAAAGGATTTAAGTACTTCGATTGGAATGTAGATAGTGGTGATGCAAGTTATAATGTAGATGGTAAGTTTGTTTATAATAACACGATTAAGCAATTATCTAAAACACGTAGTAATGTTATACTGATGCATGATATTCATAGTCATACAGTCGACGCATTACGTGATATAATTCAGTATGGGAAAAACAATGGTTATACCTTTGAAGTATTATCTCAGTTAAAGGGAACAGTACACCACAGTGTAAATAATTAATGTAAGGAAAACACTATTATTTAGTGTTTTTCCTTTATGTAGGTTTAATTTTCAGTGGAATGATGGAAAATAATCAAAGAAGCATGCGTTCACTTTAGTATAAATACATCAAAATATATAGTGAAAATATGATATAAGGAGTTAAAAACATTTCTTCTTTAATGGTACTAAATCTGCTGCCACCAAATCCGATTATCCTTTAGTACTGTTGAGGATGGGCGTTAATTTTAGGACAGTATTATTGATTAAGAAGAAAGAAGAGTAATAGATCTATAATTAGAGCTGTATCATTTTGTATATTGGGAAAATCATTATTAATTTATAGTAAAATGATGTTTTATTCTTATTTTATGTGTTTTAGGTGTAATAATCAAATAAAATGTCAATAATTCGTTAACTGATAACAATTATCTTGAACTTTTATAAATATCTAGTATAATATATTTAAATACAATATGTATTTGCATTTTTTTCTATTATATTTTGCTTATTCCTGTATTATTTGATAGCAGCAAATAGTATAGGTCCCCTATATAGCATTAATTAATAGATAAGCGAAGCGGATGATCCGCTTTTTTTTGTATTTAAAAAGGAACCACTTGGGTTCCTATAAATACCATGTATCTTCATTTCTAATTAGTTTCTTTTCAGTCGGACCTTTTGAGTTAGACTCATATATGTAGATTGGACTATCTTTGCACTGTTCCATAATAGTTTCTACTAAGGACCAACATAGATGAACTTGGTTATACGATACAAATGAAGTTGGATCTTGTTGAGTGGCTTCTAGCAGTAAACGCTCATAGGCCTCTGGATACGATGCATCAAAGTCACCACATATGTCTTCAGTTTTTAGTACTATTTCATCATTGTTACTTAATATCATTTTCATAATTTCATTTGGTTGCATCTCTAAGACTAGTTGATCATCGTTTCTAAACTTAATCACGATTATACCAAGGCGACTGCTTAGTTTCTTACCAGTTTGTAAGTATAAGGGAACACCTTTCCATCGTTTGTCCTTAGAGGCGAGTTTAAGTGCAACGTAGGTGTCTGTCTGTGATGTCTTACTTACATTAGGTTCATCTGTATATCCTTCATATTGACCGTATAATACATCGCTACAAGGGTTATCGATATATAGACTCTCTAATGCATCACTTTGTGCTTTGTGTAGTAGTTCTGGTGTATCAATCATTCTATCATCAAGCAAAATCAACGATAGTACTTGAAGTAAATGTGAGTGCACCATATCCTTTAAAGCACCGGTAACATCATAGAAACCACCACGACTCTCTACACCAACACTTTCAAATACTGATATTTCTACAGATTGAATGTGATCAGAGTTCCATTTATCTTTTAGATGTAGATTCTTGCGAATAGGTAGGATGTTTTGAACAACCTCTTTAGCCAAATAATGATCAATACGATATATATGATTTTGTGTAAAGATTTCTTGAAGTGCCTTGTTGATGGAAAAAGCGGATGCCAAATCATTTCCAAATGGTTTCTCAATAATTACATTACTATTATTAGTTAGATCATGCTTTTTTAAGTTAGCAGCAATTTCAATAAAGTAGGATGGATCTACCGCAAAGTAATACAGTCTTTTGAAAACGTTATCTGGATCTAATGACTTAAAATAAGTATGTAATCTCTTATACCCTTCATCCTCAGTAAAGACCATTTTAAAGTATTGAATGCGTTTTAAGAATGATTCAAGTTGTTCTGAAGTAGGAGATAAACGTGCGTGTTCATTTAACCAAGGTAAGAGAATATCTTTATAAGTCTCATTAGTGTACTCACGTCTTCCAATAACTACTATATGAAAGTTGTCATCTAACTCACCACGAATATGTAAGTTTAGGAATGCAGGGATGAGCTTACGGTATGTAAGATCTCCTGTTCCTCCGAATAAAGTAACAATATGAGGATTATTTATTAATCCAGTCATAATGGTAAGTTCCTTCTTTATCAGTTCTATTAAATGTATGAGCTCCAAAGAAATCACGTTGAGCTTGAATCAAGTTTGCACTTGAGTATGCTGTTCTATATCCATCGTAATATCCAATTGCACTTGTGAATGCAGGAATACTTATACCGTTTGTGATTGCTAGTGCAGCCACTTCGCGAAGCGTCTTTTGATAAGCATCAATTCTTTCTTTGAAGTTATCATCTAGCATTAGGTTATCTAACTTAGGATTCTTCTCATAGGCCTCTGTAATTTTATCTAAGAACTTAGCACGAATAATGCAGCCTTCTCTAAATATCTTAGCAATCTCGCCATAATTAAGATCCCAATTATATTCCTCTGCTGCTCGTTTCATTAAGTCAAAACCTTGTGCATAAGCGATAATTTTACTTGTATAAAGTGCTTGACGAACTTGCTCGATAAAAGTATCTTTATCTTCTATAATAGTTTCTTCTCCAACAAAATTAAGCAGATTTGAAGCTTGAACACGTAAGTCTTTTTGAGAAGACATGAAACGAGCAAATACTGCCGATGCTAATAGAGAACCTTCAGTGCCTGTTTTTAATGCTTCTTGAACAGTCCACATTCCAGTTCCTTTTTGACCTGCTTGATCTAAAATGTAGTCCACTAAGTAACCATCTGTCTCAGTGTCTTTTACTTTAAATATCTCTGATGTTATTTCGATTAGATAGCTATCTAGTTCACCTTTATTCCATGTAGTGAATACTTCTGCCAGTTCATCATTGCTTAATTTCCCAATTCTTTTTAGAAGAGAATAACTTTCAGCAATTAACTGCATGTCCGCATATTCAATACCGTTATGCACCATCTTCACAAAGTGGCCAGCACCGTTGTCACCTATATAAGTGGCACATGGTTCACCATACGCTTTAGCGGCGATATCTAAAATGATATTCTCAACGTGACTATACGCTTCTTTATCCCCGCCTGGCATGATTGAAGGGCCAAAACGTGCGCCTTCTTCACCGCCTGAGATACCAACTCCTAAATAGCGAAGTCCTAACTCATTTAAGGACTTATGTCGTCTGATTGTATCCTCAAAGTATGAGTTACCACCATCCATAATAATATCCCCTTTATCTAGTAAAGGAATCAAGTTATCAATAACTAAATCTACAGGTCTTCCTGCTTTAACCATAATAATGATTTTACGCGGAGCTTCAAGTGAGTCCACAAAATCTTTTAGTTCTTTATATAAAGTAAAGTTTTCATGCGGTGTTTCTTGCATAACTGCTTCACCTACACTATATGTACGATTATACAGTGATACTTTATAGCCGTGATCGGCAATGTTTAGGGCTAAATTCTTTCCCATTACTGCCAGTCCCATAACTCCAATGTTGTTTTTCATATATAAATACCTCCATCTTTAATATTGTACCTAAAAACATATGATATTGGTAGTATTTAGTCATTTTATTAAAATACACTTGTGAATTAAGAATATTGGCGTAAAATATATATAAGCGGAGGTAGTTATGAAAGATACTATATTGTTAGGATTATTTAGGGATATCAGTGCCATCCCACATGCTTCATTTAATGAGAAAGCACTTAGTGATTGGGTTAAGGCATTTGGTGAAAACTTAGGATTAGAAACACGGCAAGATGCGTTTAATAACGTCTTGATAAGAAAGCCAGCAACTAATGGCTATGAAGATGCTAAAGTTGTAATGTTGCAAGCTCACTTAGATATGGTGGCTGAGAAGAATGCTGATAGTGACCATAACTTTGATACGGATCCTCTTGACTTAAGAGTTGAAAATGGATATCTTTATGCCAACAAAACAACACTAGGAGCTGATGATGGTGTTGGTGTTGTTTATATGCTAGCTATACTTCAAGATCAATCACTTCAACACCCAGAACTTGAGTGTGTATTTACTGTTGAGGAAGAGGTTGGACTATTGGGGGCAACTAACTTCGATACTAGTGATTTAAAAGCAGACTTATGTATTGGTCTTGACTCATCTGGAGAAAACTCAGTAACAGTATCATCTTGTGGAGGTGTTAGAGGCGCAATAACTCGTGATATTCGCTATATCAACAAGGATACTAAGACAGTTCAAATCAGGATAAGAGGCCTACATGGAGGGCACTCCGGCGGTGATATTCACTTAGAAAAAGGAAACGCTATAAAGATCGCTGGAATCTTACTTAAACGATCACAAGAGAAATTTAAGATAAACTTAACTAATGTACAAGGTGGACTAAAAATAAACGCTATACCAAGAGAGATAGATGTTGAGGTTGCGGTTGATGATGTTCACGCTTATATTGAATACTTGGAAGTACTAGAAAAAGAGTTCCTAAATCAATATGAGATTAGTGATGCAGGATTATCATTTGAATATAGTGTGTCAGGAGCTACTACTGTATTATCTGATGAGGACACAAATGATCTAATCGATATGATGTTTATGTTGCCATATGGAGTAATCCATAAGAGTATGGCTATAAAAGACTTAGTTATTACATCAGCAAACATTGGTACTATAAATGTATATGAAGATCATGTTGAAATTAATGTTTCACTTCGCGCTACACAAACATTTGTGTTAGAAACCGTCATGGAACAAGTTAAATGGATTGCACACTCAAAAGGATTTAGTACTGAGTTCTCAGCTCAGTATCCAGGTTGGAACTACGAACCAAAATCACCATTTAGAACCAAACTATTTGAAGTATATAATGACTTAAGAGGTGAAGAAATGGTTGAAGAGGCAACTCATGGCGGACTTGAGTTAGGAATATGGAAAGGGAATATGCCTAACTTAGATATTATCGGATTGGGACCAATAATGTTTGATATTCATACTCCAAATGAAAGACTTGATTTAGCTAGTTTTGAAAGAACATATGAAGTATTAGTTGAACTGCTAAAACGAACAATCGAAATATAAGAACCAAAGCATAATTACACTTGTTGTAGTTATGCTTTTATTATTAAATAAGAGTAAGAGAGAACGTTTTAAATATCACAACCAAGGAGGGGACGATAAATAGATATTAATGTTACTTACTTGCATGTTATTAGTAGCATGCAGTTCATCAAATAATACTGGTATTAGAGTTGGAAAAATTAGCAATGTGAACGGATTACCTCCATCTAAAGATAATGATATTATTGGTTATCACGATAATGAGTTAATAATAGCTAGTAATAATAGTGAAGGTGTTACATTTGATATTATAATGCACGATAATGAGATTTATATCTATGATACCTTTACATTAAATGGCGATAGTCTAGTGCAAGACTTCATACCAACTGATAATGGATATATTTATACATATCGTAAGTTGGTTAAAGAAGTATTTGAGTTTAGTGCTGTCCAAAGCAAATATCGTGGGGATACAAGCATGACATATGAACACACAGACCTCAATAAAATTCCGCGCTTTTTCAAAATAGATTCGGCCGTATACACAATCATAGAAGTAAGTGAGAAGGAACCATCAAAAAGTATTTATAAATATATAGATGGAGATCAAGAGGTATTTTACTCTAGTGATAATCCTGTGGTTAGCACCAAACTTTATCCTAGTGAACATGGCTTTATATTCGTAGAGTATATTGGTGATCAATCTAAGTTAATGGAAGTTGATGGGACAAATGTCAAGAGTATGTTGTTTATTAAAGGCGAGGTCTTTGATGTGTCCTCATTAGATGGTCATACATACTTTCTAATTTTAGATGAAAATCAATAAATTGTCGTTGACGAGAACGTTGAAGAGTCATCGTTTGTGTTTGAAGATGACCAAACCATTTTTTTCGGTGATTCAACCTATATTTAAAAAACTGATTATAATCCATTGACACTTTTATACGGAACAAAGGAAGATATAAAGAATATAGAGATTGCAGATAGTGGACATGAGTGGGATAGTTTTTCTATCTATAAGATTGATAATATATCCTGCTTTTAGTTAAAGTAGGAGTAGGGTTTGTAAATGTTCGCGAATTAACACTTAAATAGAGTATTTTAACTTAGAAGAAGGTGTTCTTTATGTTATAATAACTTTGTAAATTAATTGAAGTGCACAGTTTGACAATCAAGCATGTGTATGATACTATTACTTAGCAATAAGAAAGTAGAAGCACACTTCTCACCTGATTACATTAAGTTTTGGGTTAATGCTTAGTTAAAATTAATTATTAAGACTAATGCAAGTGTGTTCTATTATAAGTAGAAGACACTTTTTTATTGTTTATTCACATAGGAGGTGGATGTTATCAGTAGAA
>CAZEQW010000027.1:0-13464 GCA_964514505.1 uncultured Erysipelothrix sp.
TTGTATCTAATTCTGAGCGTTTGAATGGTGAGGTAGTTAAGGAGATAGTGCCTCAAAAGGGATTGTTTAACTATCGTTATGCGTTGCCTAGAAGTGTTGATGAGTTTAGTTTGGATATTAAGGGTATTGCAGATGATGTTGAGTTGACGTATGAGAAGAATCATAAGTTTAGTGATGATGGTAGTATTGATGTTAAGGTTGTTGCTAAGCAGGATGTTGTTGTTCAGGAGTATGTTTTGACGCTTGAGCGTCCTGTTGAAGTGAGTACGACTTATCGTATTAGTAATGATTCTTATCGAGTTATCGAGGATGATTACTTGACGGTTCAAATGAGTGCCTTTGGTTTTACTAAGAGCAGTATGGATGTGAATGATGTTAGTAAAGGTAGTTATTTTTCAATCAATAACAGTTCTGTTGTTTTGGCTGTTAATGAAAGTAACGATGCTAAGTGGTTATTGTTAGATGAGAATCTTGAAGTTGATCGTGAAGTTGTTATTGTTGGTCATGAAGTAGCTTCGTTGCTTGTTCCTGATGTTAAAGAAGCTTCTGATAAGAAACTACAGGGTACACATAAGTATCGTGATGTTGATGTTGCTATTCCTGATAAGATTAAAGGTATCGATAATACTTTGAAGTTTAAGGATGAGGTTGGTGGCTGGGATTATGATGGTGAAGGTACCATTACTCATGCGATCAATGATGTGGGGGATGTTGAAGTTGTTCACTTGAATAATGAGGGTGAAGTTAAGGCGGCTTACGTTATTTTTGATCAACCTAGTGGCTTTAGTTTGGGTAATTTAACATATATATTTTTAGGTTTATGGGTTGTGACTATTGGGGTGTTTTTCTTTGAGAAAAGGCGTATGAATCGTAAGATTGATGCTTTGATAGGTCGTCGTAGTAGTTATGGTCATGAAGGATAGATAGTTTCTATCCTTTTTTTATTGGATGTGTACGCTTACATTTGTTTTTGTATACACAAGTTAGGGGTTTAGTGCTAAAATAGTATTGTATTCAAGGAGGAAATTATGAAGAAAAATCCTGTAGTATTAGTTGTAATGGATGGAGTAGGTATTAGTGAGGCAGTTGATGGAAATGGTGTCTTACAAGCTCATACGCCTACATTAGATAAGTTAATGAGCGAGTGTCCTAATATTCAATTAAAGGCACATGGTACTGCTGTAGGTCTTCCTACGGACGATGATATGGGTAACTCTGAGGTTGGACATAATGCATTAGGAGCAGGTCAAGTTTATTCACAAGGTGCTAAGTTAGTTGGGGAATCAATTGCGGATGGTTCAATGTTTAATTCTACAACTTGGAAGTGGTTAACAAGTGATTTAGGAGATAATACACTGCATTTAATTGGTTTATTATCAGATGGAAATGTTCACTCACATGTTAATCATGTTTTAGCTTTAATAAAAGCAGCTAAAGAATCTGGTGTTAAACGATTAGCACTGCACGCATTACAAGATGGTCGTGATGTTGAACAGCAATCAGCACTTGTATATATTGATATGGTAGAAAATCTATTTAGTGAATTAAATGATGAATCATTTGAAGGTTTCATTGCTTCAGGTGGAGGTCGTATGTTAGTTACGATGGACCGCTATGATGCAGATTGGCCAATGGTTGAGCGTGGATGGAATGCTCATGTTCATGGTCAAGCTCGTGGATTTGCGAGCGCAACTGAAGCTATATCAACATTTAGAAATGAAGAAGAAGGCTTATCTGATCAATACGTGCCTGCTTGGGTCGTTGAAAAAGATGGTAAAGCTATTGGTACAATTGAGGATAATGACTCAGTAGTTCTCTTTAACTTCAGAGGAGACCGTGCATTAGAAATGGCTAAGACATTTGAAACTGGTGCTGAGTTTGATAAGTTTGATCGTGGTGTTATACCAAATGTTAAGTTTGCGGGTATGTTACAATACGATGGTGACTTAGGTATTCCTGAGCACTTCTTGGTTGAACCACCTCATATTAAACATACATTAACTGATACGTTGATTAAGAATGGTTTAAATTCATATGCGATTTCTGAAACTCAGAAATATGGTCACGTTACATACTTCTGGAATGGTAATAGATCGGAAAAAGTTGATGAGAATCTAGAGACTTGGGTTGAGGTTCAGGGTGATGATGTTACATTTGACCAAAGACCTTGGATGAAGTCAGCTGAGATTACTGATAAGGTAATTGATGCATTAGATTCAAAAGAGTATGATTTCATTCGTATTAACTATCCAAATGGGGATATGGTTGGTCATACTGGGGATATGTTGGCAGTTATTATTTCTGTTGAGGCTGTTGATTTAGCTCTTAAGCGTTTACTGCCAGCAATTGATCGCAATAATGCAACGTTGATTGTGTTAGCAGACCATGGAAATGCAGATGAGATGCTTGATAAGAAGGGTAATGTTAAGACAGCACACTCTCTTAATCCTGTACCATTCATTGTTTACAACAATGACGTTGAGTTAAAAGAAGGTAACTTTGGTTTAGCAAACGTTGCGGCTACTGTTGCAGATTTATTAGATGTAGAACCAGATGCTGTTTGGGAAGAATCATTAATTAAAAAATAATAGTTGTAATTAGGATGACAATTATCGATGAATAATTGTCATCTTTTTATTATGTGTAATGGTATTACTATCCGTGCTTTAGTTTTCAATTTACTGCATTTCATGGTATTATATTAACGTTATATATAGAGAGATTAAGGGTGTGCTTTATGCAAAAGAAGCTTAAGAATATTTTGATTAATCTGGGGTTGTTAGGGGTAGTTTTTTTTATTATGCTGCTCTTTCACGCTGTCTTTATTGCAGGGCCACTTCGAGCTCAGGAGTATGAAGAGAAGCTATTTGTGGATGCTTTTGCTGAACGCTATCAACTAAGCAATGTTGAGCTTATGAACCGTTTTGCTCTTGATGAGATTTATTATGTTGTTTCAGCAGATTCGTCTTTATATGCATTTAATTCTAGTTATACTAAAGTATATAAACATGATTTTGTAGATAAGAATAAAGTAGTGGATTTGGCTACAAATATGGGTTTTAAAGATACGGACATTAAGTATGGAGTGTTTGCTGATGAAATCGTATTTAGTTTAGAAAAAAGTAGTCGTGTAGTAATGGTTGATCTGGTGAGTTTAGAGATCGTATTTGAATAGGGGTGCTTATATGTTTTGGCAAAAACGTTATTTTAATTCTCATGATTGGATCATGGAGAATTTAGGAGTTTTGGGATTGAGTAGTGATCAAGCGGTCATCGTGCTAACGATTGATTTCTTAAATCGTCATAATGTGGCGATTATACCTATGGAACTGGCAAAGCGAACAGGTTTATCTGATAGTAAAGTTGATGATATTATTCAAAGCTTAGTGCAAATGGGTATCTTAAAGATAACACCTTCAGTTGATGGTTTTTCGTTTAATATTGATGCGATTTACCAAGACAATTTAAGGTATGAGTATGTTGATCAAGATATTTTTGATGTGTTTGAATCGAGTTTAGCGCGTCCCTTATCGCAACGTGAAGTTGAACGCTTGAATGGTTGGCTAAGTATATACTCTCAAGATGAGGTCATCGCGGCCCTTCGTATAGCAATTGGTCTTAACAAAGTTAATTTTTCATATATAAATACTGTTTTAGCTAATAGTAGAAAAGAGCAGTTTAATGGATAGTAAGGAAATTCTACATATATTGGAACATGAGTTTCCAAATGCTGAAGCGGAACTTGACCATCGTAATGTATTTGAACTTTTGATTGCGGTTATTTTGTCTGCTCAGGCAACTGATGTTTCTGTAAATAAGGCTACGCCTGCTTTGTTTGAGGCATATCCTGATGCTCTATCTTTGTCTAAAGCTGACATTAAGGATGTAGAAGGATATTTACAGACCTTGGGTTTATATCGTAATAAGGCTCGTTTTTTAGTGGATACAGGTAAGATGTTGGTTTCTGATTTTAATGGTGAGGTTCCAAGTGATCGAAAAAGTCTAATGAAACTTCCAGGTGTCGGCAGGAAAACAGCAAATGTTGTTATGGCTGTTGGCTTTGGTATTCCAGCTATTGCTGTTGATACGCATGTTGATCGTGTTGCAAAGAGATTGGGTTGGGCTGATGAGTCAGACTCTGTTTTAGTAGTAGAAAAGAAAATAATGGAAAAATTAGACCCGTCGGATTGGGGTAGGGCTCATCATTTATTGCTGTTGCTGGGGAGATATCATTCAACCGCAAGAAGTAAGGAAAATATATACGATACTTTAGAGCGATTAAAGGAGAAGCATGAGTTATGAGAGATATTAAAATTAGTGAGTTAGCCAGTTGGATTCATGCTGAATATCAAGGTGAAGATTTAGTTGGTGGTATTAAGGTTGACGCTCGTTTAATTGAGCATGGTGATGTATTTGTGTGTTTAAGGGGTGCTAGAGTGGATGGTCATGGCTTTGCGGCTGATGCACTTAAGAATGGTGCTGTTGGGCTAGTAGTTGATCATTATCTTGATTTGGATATACCGCAAATACTAGTAAAAGATACATTGGAGGCTTTGTATGAACTCGCAAAAGCTTATCGAGATAGACTGGATGCTGTGTTTATTGGTGTAACTGGAAGTAATGGCAAAACTTCTACAAAAGATATGTTTAAGAGTATTTTGGAGCTAGTGGGTAAGACTCATGTTACAGTTGGTAATCAAAATACAGAGATTGGTACGTGTTTAAATCTATTTCTAATGGATTATGATACCAAATATGGTGTATTTGAAATGGGACTTGATACGGTAGGAGATATTAGTGCTATGGCTGAAATTATTAAGCCAGATATAGCAATGGTAATGAGCATTGCCCCAACTCATATTGTGAACTTTAGAGATGAGTTGCATATTGCGCAAGAAAAACTTGAAATTTTTAAGTATACTGATAGGAAAAAATGTTTCTATCAAGGAGATTTTGAGTTGTTAAGAAGGTTAGATAAAGGCTATCGTACTTTTGGATTTGATGAATCAAATGAGTATGTCGCAAGTGATGTAACTATGCATAATCACGGTATTAACTTTAAGGTAAATAATAAGAATTATGAATGTAATCTATTAGGAGTGCATCAAGCAAGTAATGCTGCAGGTGTTATTGGAGTATTAGAGCTATTGGGTATTGATGATTTAGTTGTTAAAAGGGGTTTAGGACACGTAGCTTTGACGGGTCTTAGAACTGAAATATTAGATCATAATAAGAGTTTGGTATTGTTGGATGCTTATAAGTCAAATCCTGATAGTACTACGTATGCTCTAGAAATTTTAGATAAATATGATTATGATGGTACTAAGGCAGTTATTCTAAGTGATATGGTGGAGTTGGGTGATCACTCTTTATCTTCCCATATTAAGATACTTGAAAAAGTGTCATCTAGTAGTATTGAAACTGCTGTATTATTGGGTTCTGAGTTTAAGAAAGCACTTAACTCAGTTGACTTAGGAGATAGAAAAGTAGTGGTGGTTGATAATTATGAAGCATTGGTACCAGTAGCTCTTGAACTATTCTCCCAACCTTATATGATATTAATTAAAGGCTCAAGAAGTTATGCTTTAGAGCGCTTATTGAAAGAGGATTAAACTATGAAAAAGCAAATAGCTCTTATTTTTGGTTCAGTAAATAATGAACATGATATCTCAGTGGCATCTGCCGCAAGTGTTTTTGAACACTTTCCATTTGATCTATATGATATGGTACCAATATATATTGCGAAGTCGGGAGTTTGGTATACAGGGAACTATACACTTGATGCGATGAAAAATAATACATTAGATAAAGAAGAACATAGTGAACTATGGTTGCAATTTGATCAAAAGAATCCTGGCTTTATTAAAGCAAATGATTACTCATTTGTGAAGGTTGATGGTGCTTTCATCATGCTACATGGTCGTATGGGAGAAGGTGGAGAAATCCAAGGGTTATTAAATAGTGCCAATATTCCATTTACTGGGTGCGATACTTTATCGGCTGCAGTTTGTATGGATAAATATTTTACACATCTCATTTGTGAGTCAATTGGAATTCCAATGGCACCTTTTAAGTTTTTGACGAAAGATATTGCCTATGATCCAAATGACTTTGAGTATCCTTTGATTGTTAAACCTACGCGAGAAGGTTCTTCTTATGGTGTAATGTATGTTGATAGTGCTGATAAGCTAGTGGAAGCTGTAAATACTGTTTTTACCTTTGATGATCGTATCTTGATTGAAGGTTATATTAAAGGGACTGAAGTTGGGATTGGTATATTAAAGACTAAAAATGAGTTTATAATAGGTGAAATGGATCAAGTTAACGTAAGTGGAGATATTTTTGATTTCCAAGAAAAGTATCATCCACATGCTACTAAGACATTGCGTGTAAGTGAGTTTCCATTGGAAGTTCATGAGAAAGTAAAAGAGTACTCTCGTCAAATATTTGATGTATTGGATGCACGTTTATTCAGTCGTTTGGATTTCTTTATAGATGAAGATCATAATATTTTCTTTAATGAGATTAATACTATTCCAGGGTTTACAAGTACCTCTCGATATCCAAATATGATTGATACCAAGGGCATTGATTATCCTAATCTAATTCTTAAGATGATTGAGGATATTCTATGATAGAGAATACTAATGTATATGTTGATGAAGCGAGTATATTACATAACTACAATATATTACGTACACTGATTAATGAGGATACTAAAGTATTGGCTGTTATTAAGGCTAATGGATATGGCCTTGGTTTAGTACAGGTGGCTAAAACATGTGAGAAGTTAGGTATTGATGTTTTATGTGTCTTAGATTTGCCGCAGGCAATTGAACTGCGTGAAGCTGGTATTACCATGCCTATTCAACTATTAGGGTCTACATTATTATCTGAGTTAAGTTTGTTGGTTAAGTATGATCTTATTCAAATGATACCGGACTTAGAGTATGCTAAGGCTATGGATAAATATGGATTAGAACATGGCGTTAAACTAAAAGGACATATTAAGGTAAATACGGGTCTTAATCGACTTGGTATGAGTCATTATAGTGACATTAGAGCGTGTTATGATTTAGAGAGTATTAATATCGGTGGAATTTATACTCACTTTGTTCAGGCTCAAAATGGCTCTGAAGAGGGTGTTGAGTTCTCTAAGATTCAAATAGAACATTTCAAAAGTATCCTAGATCAATTAAATGAAGAAGGTATTAATGTCGGTATGACGCATATGCAAAACAGTCCATCTGTATTACAGTTTGGAAACCTTGGTTTTGATGCAGTGCGTGTTGGTATGATCTTATTTGGTTTATTCCATCCAGAACAGCTTGAACAAGCACGAAACTTGGGTTTTAAAGAAACACTGAAGCTAAGTACTCATATAGCTCAAATTAGAAATATTGAAGCTGGAGAAAGTATTGGTTATGGACGTAGTTATATTGCAACTAAGCCAATGAAGATAGCGACGATTGCTTCAGGATACTGCGATGGCATCATGAAAAATTTATCCTTAAATGGGGGCCAGGTTGTCGTTAATGATACGTTGTGTCCAATCCTTGGAGATATTGCAATGTCGCAGTTTATGATTGATGTAAGTGATGTTGATTGTAAGAGAGAAGATGAAGTAATCTTCTTTGGACATGACCTATTAAATGTTTATGATTATATTGCTATCACTAATCAATCTATCAATGAGCTTATTAGTCATTTAAGATATACGCTACCAAGAGTATATAAAAATATTATCTAACAAGATAAAATAAATTATCTTGTTTTTTTATAGAAATACTTAAGTAAAAAAAGACATGATAATGTATTCACGTTGTTTAGATTAATGTTAAACATTAAATAATTTACGAGATATTATGAAAATTTATGAAAACATTAATAATACGGTTATATAGAATGTATCTTGTATTTCTTTCATTTATACTTTATTTATGTTGAAAAAGAAAGGGACCAATTATGACATATCCAAAGTTAATTACTAAAAGAGATGGCCAGGCTGTTGAGTTCTCAGTTGATAAGATTGAGATTGCTATTACTAAAGCCGGTGAATCTACTAAGGAGTTTGGTACTGATGTTGCAAAAAAACTTACCAAACAAACCTTAGATATTATTGAAAAAAATAATGACTATCAAAATTTAACAGTTGAAAAAGTACAAGACTATGTAGAGGAGGCACTTCTATACTCAGAGTATAAGGCAACTGCCAAAGCATATATAATTTACCGTGAGCTTCGAAGCCAAGCAAGACGCCGTGACTTATTTGCGTTTAGATTAAATTTAAAGCCATATGAGTACCCTGAGTTAGAAGAATATAAAGAAGCAATTCAGCACTCATACTGGTTGCATACTGAGTTTAACTACACATCTGACATACATGATTTTAAGGTAAATGTTGACGATATTGAGCGTAATGTAATTAAGAATGCAATGCTAGCAATTGCCCAAGTTGAAGTTGCTGTTAAAACTTTCTGGGGTGATTTATACCATCGTATGCCAAAACCAGAGATTGGATCAGTTGGATATACGTTTGCGGAAAGTGAAGTGCGACACCACGATGCCTATTCACACCTGCTTGAAATCTTAGGTTTAAATCATGAGTTTGAGAAGATACGAGAAATACCAGCTCTTAATCAAAGAGTTGACTACCTAACAAAAAGTTCGGTATTAGCGCGTACAGAGAGTAATCGCGACTATACTTTATCAGTGTTATTATTCTCGTTATTTATAGAACACGTATCATTGTTCTCTCAGTTCTTAATTATTATGTCATTTAATAAATATAGAAACTTATTTAAGGGAATGAGTAATGCGATTGAAGCTACATCAAAAGAAGAACAACTCCATGGTTTATTTGGGATTGATCTAATTAATATCCTACGTGATGAACATCCAGAGTGGTTTGATGATGAGATGGAGCGTCAAGTATATGAAGCATGTCAATTAGCAATGGATTCTGAGTCAATTGTTATTGATTGGATATATGAGGCAGGAGACTTAGATTTCCTCCCTAAAGAAACTGTCAAAGAGTTTGTTAAGAATAGATTAAACAACTCATTAGAGAGTGTTGGTTATAAGCGTATGTTTGAGGTTGATGAAGCTGCTGTTATTGAAACAGATTGGTTTGATGATGAAGTAGTTGCAACTAAGCACGTTGACTTCTTCGTTAAGCGCTCTATTAACTATAGTAAACGAACACGTAGTATTACAGCTGATGATTTATTTTAATATAAGGAGAAAGAAATATGAAATGGCTTAATGAAAATAGTAGATTATTCCTATCGCGCGGTTATTTAACTGAAGGAGTTACTCCAGAAGAAAGAGTACGCTTTATAGCTGACAAGGCCCAAGAAATTTTAGGTATTGATGGATTTGCTGATAAGTTCTACGACTATATGAGTAAAGGATATTACTCAATGTCCTCACCAATATGGGCAAACTTTGGTATCTCAAAAGGATTGCCAATTAGTTGCTTTGGATCATACTTAGAAGATAATATGGGTGGTATCTTATATACTCAAGCTGAAGTTGGTATGATGAGTAAATTTGGTGGTGGTACATCAGGTTACTTTGGTGATTTGCGTCATCGTGGTGCTCCAATCACTGATAATGGGGAATCATCTGGTGCAGTTCACTTTATGAAATTATTTGAAACTATAATTGATGTTGTATCACAGGGTTCAACGCGTCGTGGCCGCTTTGCACCATACTTACCTATTGATCACCCAGATATTGAAGAGTTCTTAAAGATCGGTACTGAAGGGGATCCAATTCAAGAGTTAACACACGGTGTTACTGTTGGTAACGAATGGATGGAATCTATGATCGCAGGTGATAGTGAAAAGCGTGCACTATGGGCTAAGTTAATTCAACGTCGTGTAGAGATTGGTTATCCATATATCTTCTTTACTGATACTGTTAACAATGAAACAGTGGATGTTTATAAAGACAAAGGTCTAAAGATTCACCACTCAAACTTATGTTCTGAGATCGCTTTACCAAATAATGATCAATGGTCATTTGTTTGTAACTTATCTAGTATGAATATTCTATACTACGATGAGTGGAAAGATACCGATGCTGTTGAAACTATGGTTTTTTTCTTAGATGCTGTAATGACAGACTTCATTAGCAAATTAGAAGCACTACGTGATTCTGATAAAGGTGAAGACAATATGGCTTTCAAATTCATGGAAAAAGCATATAACTTTGCACGCGATAATCGTGCACTTGGATTGGGTGCATTAGGATGGCATTCATACTTGCAATCTAAGATGATTCCTTTTGAAAGCATGGACGCTACACGTTTAAATGCACAAGTATTTAAGTTAATTCAAAACCAAGCTTTAGAAGCTTCTAAGAAATTAGCGACACTATATGGTGAACCTGAAATCTTAAAAGGATACGGTCGTCGTAATACTACATTAACAGCGATTGCTCCAACAACTTCCTCAGCGTTTATCTTAGGTCAAGTATCACAAAGTATAGAACCAGTTTGGTCCAATAACTATGTTAAAGACGTTTCTAAGACTAAAGTTACGATTCGTAATGAATATCTAGAAGCTTTACTTGAAGAAAAGGGAATGAACACGCGTGAAGTATGGATTGATATCCGTAACCACGATGGTTCAGTTCAACACTTAGACTTCTTAAGCGATCATGAAAAAGATGTATTTAAGACATTTAGTGAGATTGATCAATATGTTGTATTAGATCAAGCGGCGATTCGTCAGCAATTTGTTGACCAAAGTCAGTCATTAAATATTATGGTAAACCCAACGATGTCTGCTAAAGACATTAACGAGTTATACCTGTTTGCTTGGCGTAATGGTGTTAAATCACTTTACTACCAACACAGTACTAATGCGGCACAACAGTTCAGTAAAGATAAACTTTGCATTATGTGTGAAGCGTAATAATCAATCAAAAGGCGACCTTAGGTTGCCTTTTTAATATAATTACAAACATATTAGGTGGTTAAATTTTAATGAAACTTTAATAATTAGGTTAGAGAAACTTATGGAACTACATAATCAAATTAAAGAATGTAGAAAAAGAATAAACATGTCCCAAAAAGATTTAGCAGATACCATATATGTAAGTCGTCAATCAATTTTAAACTGAAAAACGGAAAAGAACTGCCGTGATATTTTTGCATACGAGCATTAAGTAATCTATTTGATGTCTCCATTGATACATCAGTTAAAGGTGATATAGAGATAGTAAAGTTAGCAATAGGAGTTTTATTAGCACTAATTGGTTTTTGTATGTCTTTGTTGCATTTCTAGTAAAAAAGCAGAAATCCTATTTTGATTTCTGCTTTAGTATTTCATTAAAATATTCATTTTTTATCTCAGTTGTCTGATAAGCTTCAAGTAAACTAGGATTTAAGATTAAAGCTTCCTTTTTATGTTTAGGGAGTTTTTTAATTTGATATTCTAGTTTTGATGCTGCTGATCTATCATCTGCTATAAAGAGTGCCTCTAAAGATACAACGTTACGGCTTTTAGTGTAGCTTGCTGCTTCTTTAAGCTTATGGATGTGTTGATACATGCGCCTTGTTATATCTTTTGTAATGCCTGTGTAAAGGCTGTTATCATCACATCTAATTATATATATATAATACACTAATCTATAATACCTCTATATCTAATAAATGTACGATGGTTAAAGTAATCTGAAGAATATATTCGGGAAGATATTGACAACTTCTGTTTAACACTAGCATTTACTGATTGAATCTTGTCACTTGTATATGTAATATCATCATTATAGGGTGTGAACTTAGATGACTTAGCATCAAAATAACCAACCTGATCATACCAACTACCGTTGTAGAAAACAACAATAGGATCTTCTTCTCCATATAAGTCGACGCCCATGAATAATCTAGTATCGTGCTTTAAATCAAACAGATTAGAAATCGTAGGTAACATATCTATTGTACTAGAACGTTTAGTAATTACTTCAGGTACTTGATTTGGTGTGTACATAATCATCGGTGTTCTTTCTAACTCATAAGCACCAGAGCGCTTTACATTAGAGTACTCAACTAAGTATTTATTAGGCATACGAAGAGGACGATGATCAGCAAACATCATGATAACTGTGTTATCAATATCATCTAAGTTATCAAGTAGATACTCCATCGCCTTATCAAGTTCCATTGCTTTAGATAAGTAAGTTTGAATCTCAAATGGAGCATTAGGGTATACCTTTTTTACTTGGTCAACATACTTACGACCTAAGTTTGTGCTCGTATCGTAAGGAAGATGAGTGCTGGATGTAATCACATAAGCCATAAACTTATCATTAGATGCGTTTAAGTCCTTAACGATACCTTTCATCATTGTTAGATCACTTTGCCATCCGCTAATATTCTTAGGTATTAAGTCTTTATGATCTAAGTACTTCTCTGAACCCAATATAGGGTGTATTTTCGTTCTAGGATAGAACTCATCATTCCAATTGTGGTAGGAACTAGTTTTATAACCAGCATCCTTAAATAGATTGAAAACGGTTTGTGATGATGCTTTCTTATAATGAGCACTCATAGTACATGTACCAATCACTGGATAAATAGAAGTCATTGAGATGAGTTCAGACTCCGCGGTGGCACAATTAAATTGAGGCGAATAGAAATTTTCAGCATACGTTCCAGTTGACTTTAACTTATATAAAGTAGGAGTTAGCTTTTCGTCAATCGCAATCATGTCAAAAGCCTCAGTTAGCACATAGACAAAGTTCTTATCTTTATACTTACCTGTTTTATCATTGGTTGGATTTATTCCTTTATTTAAGAAATAGGAGTCCAGCTGCTTAAGAGTATCATTAGTTTCACTATTAAACACATCATTCCACTCACTATCATCAAACTTACGATTAATATAGTAGTTAGGTTCAATAATGACAGGGGGATCAACAGGTTTATCGATTATTACATCATCAATATCTCCCTTGTCTTTGAACACAAGATACTGTAAGTCACTTACTAAAAGAGGTCCCATACCCAACTGATTAGCAGCAGCTTCAGTTAAATAAGGATTACTAAACAAACTAGAGGACTTAATAAGTATGTTTTCTGGATCTAATACAAATAGGGAACCTATAAATAAAGAAAACGATATTATTGCAATGCCTGAAGAAATTAATTTGAATCTAAGTAATTTGGTAGTATTTTGCTTCTTTATACTTCTCAAATATACATAAATTGCGACTGCAGGTATTAACACAAATAAAATCATTATTGGATCTAATGTAGTTATAAAATCCTGAGCATAACTTCCTACATTAGGGGTACCTTCCATTAGAATACGAACTGAAAACATAATGCCATAGTAATTAAGCATTCCAATCTGAACCAGTCCATATAAAGGATATATAACTAGTAAAAAGATAGTTATATATTTTGCGATTCTATTTCTATATACTGAATTTAAATAGAAAAGTATGGATGCA
>CAZEQW010000028.1:0-13332 GCA_964514505.1 uncultured Erysipelothrix sp.
ATAAAAAAGACTATTTCAGTTTTATCTAAAATAGTCTTAATAAATCTATTAATTACTTACTTCAGTTGAATCAACTACTATTTCTTCATCCAACTCAGAGTCATTCTCTTCATCCTCATCGAAAGCACTCTCTCTAAGAATTGCAACTGAGGTAACCGAGTTATCATCACGAACATTAATTAATTTAACACCCATAGCACTTCTACCATAGATACCAATATCATCTACATCAATTCTAATAACTGTTCCATCCGTTGTCATGATCAATGCTTCTTCGTTTTCAGTTACGGCTCTAAGTGTTATAAGCTCACCGTTCTTCTCAGTAATATTAATTGTGATAACACCTTTAGCACCACGTTTGGTTAATCGATAGTCGTCCAACTTAGTTCGCTTACCATATCCTTTTTCAGTAATAGCTAGAACAAGTTCCCCTTCACCATCTGTTGCTACTCCAACAACCTCAGAGCCATCAACATTGAATCCACGTACACCTGATGCATTACGTCCCATTACACGAACATCATTTTCATGGAAACGAATAGCTTTACCATTTCTACCCCCAATAATAACTTCGTTATTACCAGTAGTTGTCTTAACAGATATTAACTCATCATCTTCACGTAATGTAATAGCAATCTTACCTGTTTGTCTTATTGAATCAAACTCTTTTAATTCAACACGCTTAACAATACCTTGTTTAGTAACAAAGAATGCATACTTGCTATCTTCATCATTTTGCTTGATTGGAATAATTGTTTGGATAACTTCATCCTCAGCCATATTTAATAAGTTAACAATAGGAATTCCTCTTGCCACTCTAGATGAAGCTGGAACGTTAAATCCTCTTAATCTAAATACACGACCTGTGTTAGTGAAACACATTAGATAGTCGTGAGTTGACATAGCAATAAACTGATTTACGATGTCTTCTTCATACGTTGATATTCCACGAACACCACGTCCACCTCTATTTTGTAGATTAAAATGTTCAACTGACATTCGCTTAATATACCCGTTATTTGTCATTGCTACTACGATGTTTTCAACAGGGATTAAATCTTCATCTAGCATATCAATATCAGCTTCAATGATTTCAGATCGGCGATCATCTCCATACTTCTCTTTAATCTCTGTTAACTCAGTTACAATAATATCAAGAACGCGTTCGTGATCACTTAAGATATCTCTTAAATCACTAATTACAGTTTGTAGTTCATTGAATTCAGTCTCTAAACGTTCTCTTTCAAGACCTGATAAACGACGTAGTGCCATATCTAATATAGCTTTACATTGAATCTCAGATAATCCATAGTTTTCAATGAATTTTCTTGTAATCTCAGCATCATCTCTTGAAGTTCTAATTGTTTTAATAATTTCATCAATATTATCTAATGCGATTAGTAATCCGCTTAATATATGAGCTCTAGCTTCAGCACGATCTAAATCAAATTGTGTACGGCGATTAATTACCGTCACTTGGTGATCTAGATAGTGGTCTAATATTTCAATAATTCCCATTAATCTAGGTTCTTGATTAACAAGTGCTAGCATATTTACACCAAAAGTAGATTGCATTGCGGTCATTCTATACAATTGATTTAAGATTACATCTGGTTGAACATCTCGTCTTAACTCAATTACAATTTTAATACCTTCTCTATTTGATTCATCTCGTAGATCGACGATGCCATCAATTTCTTTTTCTCTTACTAATATAGCAATACTTTCAACTAATCTAGCTTTATTAACTTGATAAGGAATCTCTCTTACGATAAGTTCAAACTTACCTGCTCCTTTGTCAACTGTATCAACTTTAGCTCTCATCACAATGGAACCACGTCCAGTTTCGAAAGCTTGCTTGATACCCATTCTACCTAGAATATATCCACCGGTTGGAAAGTCAGGTCCATAGATTGTTTGCTCCATCAGTTCCATAACAGTTACATCTGGATTAGCAATATATACTATTAAAGCGTCAATAACTTCATTTAAGTTATGAGGCGGTATATTAGTGGCCATTCCAACCGCAATACCTGATGCTCCATTAACTAGCATATTAGGATATCTTGCTGGAAGAACTGTTGGTTCTTCTTCTTCTTCAGAGTAGTTTAACATAAAATCTACAGTATTTTTCTTAATATCTCTAAGTAGTTCCATTGATATTTTTGACATTCTTGCTTCCGTATAACGCATCGCAGCAGCACCATCACCATCAATAGAACCAAAGTTACCATGACCATCTACTAGCATATATCGTGTAGAAAAGTCTTGAGCTAAACGTACCATTGCATCGTATACTGATAAGTCACCATGAGGGTGATACTTACCTAAAACATCCCCAACAATACGTGCTGATTTTTTATATGCTTTATCAGCTGTTATTCCCAAGTCACTCATTGAGTATAAAATACGTCGGTGTACTGGCTTTAAACCGTCTCTAACATCTGGTAACGCACGGGAAACAATTACAGACATTGAATAGGAAATAAATGATTTCTTCATTTCCTCGGCTATATTAATAGTTTTTATAGTACCATGATTTATATTGTCCATATTTCCTCCTAGTAATCCAAGTCTGTCGCAAATTGCGCATTCTCTAAGATAAATTCACGTCTAGGGGCTACTTCATCTCCCATTAGTGTTTCAAATATTTCATCAGCCAACATGGCATCTTCAATCTCAACTCTTATTAGTATGCGTTTGTCTGGATCCATAGTTGTTTCCCAAAGTTGCTCTGGGTTCATTTCCCCTAAACCTTTATATCGTTGGATATTAGGTCTATCACCATAATTTTGTCTAACTTCCTCTAACTCTTCATCACTATATAAGTACTCAAACTTTTGTCCTCTAGATATCTTATATAGAGGTGGTTGTGCAATATATATATGACCACTTTCAATTAATGGACGTAGGTATCTATAGAAGAATGTTAGTAACAATGTTCTAATATGAGCTCCATCGACGTCGGCATCCGTCATAATTACAATTTTATGGTATCTTAGTTTTTCTAAGTCCATTTCTTCGCCAATTCCTGTTCCAAACGCAGTTAACATCATTCTAATTTCATTATTATCAAAGATACGATCTAAACGAGCTTTCTCTACGTTAAGAATCTTACCTCTTAGTGGTAAAATAGCTTGTATTCTTGAGTCTCGACCTTGCTTAGCACTACCTCCAGCAGAATCCCCTTCCACTATGAATATTTCAGATTCAGCTGCATTTTTACTTGAACAATCACTTAACTTACCTGGTAGTGATGAAATCTCTAATGCACCTTTTCTTCGAGTTAACTCACGAGCCTTACGTGCTGCTACACGAGCCTTAGAGGCTAATTCAGCCTTCTCTACGATGACTTTTGCATCATCTGGGTTCTCCATTAAGAAACGTTCAAACACATCACCAAAGACACTAGAAGTAATTCTACGAACCTCTGAGTTACCTAATTTAGTTTTAGTTTGACCCTCATACTGTGGATCAGGGTGTTTAACAGAAATAATTGCTGTCAAACCTTCTCTAACATCATCACCTTGGAAGTTTTCATCATCTTTTTTAAGAAAATTATGTTCACGAGCATAACTGTTAATAACACGAGTTAATGCTAGTCTAAATCCATCTTCATGAGTTCCACCTTCTTGAGTATTAATATTATTACAGAAAGAATAAATACCTGGCATATATCCATCGTTATATTGCATTGATACTTCAACAATAATATCTTCCTCTTCACCCTCACCATAAACTATTTCTTTTTGAATTGGGTTCTTATTTTTATTTAAAAATTTAATATACTCTTTAATTCCACCTTCAAATTCAAATTCAAGGCGCTCATAATCATCACGTTCATCTTCGAACACAATACGAAGACCTCTATTTAAGAATGCTAATTGACGTAAACGATCTCTTAGAGTCTCATGTGAATAATTAATACCTTCTTCAAAAATAAGCTTATCTGCTAAAAAACTAACAGTAGTTCCGGTTCTATCGGATGTCCCAACTTCAGTTAATGGCTGCGCAATATTTCCACCCTCTTCAAAGCGAAGAAAATATTCTTTACCATCACGATAAACTTTAACTTCCATATATTCAGATAATGCATTAACAACAGAACCCCCAACACCATGGAGTCCCCCTGACATCTTATAAGCACCACCACCAAACTTACCTCCGGCATGTAATACAGTATAAATAGTTTCAGCTGTTGATTGACCTGTCTTCTCATGGATTCCAACTGGAATACCACGCCCATCATCAATAACAGTTACAACATTATCCTTACTTACATTAACAATAACTTCCGAAGCAAAGCCTGCTAAAGCCTCGTCAATAGCGTTGTCAACAATTTCCCATACTAAATGGTGTAATCCTCTTGTTGAAGTAGAACCAATATACATCCCAGGACGCTTTCTAACGGCCTCTAACCCCTCTAATATCTGAATATCATCAGAAGTATAGGAATGATTTACTTTCTCATTATTATTCATGCAATACCCTCCTCTTTACTAATAACCCCATCGTTTACCGAAAATACATATCGATCCTTATAGGTTTTTATAAATTCAAAATCTGTTGTAGTAATAAACACCTGAACCAAAGGATTCAAATACTTAAGAATTGCTTCCCGTTTATTACTGTCTAACTCAGAAAATAAATCATCCATACAAAATATAGGAATCTGATTCATTTCCTCAATAAACCAATCAATGACACCAATCTTATAGGCAACCATCAAAATACGCCGTTGACCCTGTGACATAACATGAACCACTGGCTTACCATTAATCTTAAATACATAATCATCACGATGTACTCCTATATGTGTAGACTTAAACTGAATATCCCGACTTCTAGAGTCATGAATACGTTTTTGTAATGATTCAACATAATCATCATCCATCACAACAGGACCCACATATTCTAATTCAATTGAAACATCATCATTTGATATGTCTCGATACACTTTATTAATGCGTCTAGATAAATCTAAAATAAACTCAGAGCGTTTTTCCATGATTAACTTAGAGTACATAACAATTTGATCATCAAGAACATCAAGAAATGAAGTATCGTCAGTATTTGATTTAAGAAAAGCATTACGTTCACTAATAAGCGCATTTACTTTAGACAAAGTAAGTACATACTCATTAGAACTTTTACCAAGTTCAAAATCAATCTCACGCCTTCGCTTACGTGGCGCTTGATTAAAGAACTGCAAATCATCTGGATTAAATAAAACAACATTACACAAACCAATAAACTCACTTAATCTATTTAACACATGATTATTATGACGAAGATACTTACCTTCATTACTTAAAACAATACTTAATGAATCAGTATTAACAATGCCATCAATCTTAGCGAAGTCTTCATTATTTCTAATCATAACTTTATCATCTAACACTCTAAAAGAACGACCAGAAGATAAAAACACAATGCTTTCTATCACATTTGTTTTACCTTGACCATTCTTTCCGATGAAAATATTTAAATGATCATGAAACTGCAAAGAAGCTTCTTTAATATTTCTAAAGTTAACTAAATTAAGTGATTTTAATTTCATACATTATCTTCTAATTCATAAACTGAACCATCAATTTCAATTACATCCCCAATAAATAACTTACGTCCTCTACGGTTCTCGGGTTCACCATTTACTTTAATATCAAACTCATGAATACGATGTTTAGCTTCACCACCAGAGCTAACATAACTCTGTGTTTTTAATAACTGACCTAAAGTCATAACATATGTCTTATCCATACTCATAACCACCTTTAATTACTCGTTTATTATACCATGTTTTAACATATTAATAAACTAATTACAGTCTAATTAACGCTTTTAAGCGCGTTCAAGCGTAATTAGAGAAAACACTATAAGACTCAACCTAAACACACAATCATGCTCTATTGAATTAAAAACAACCAATCAATAAAATATGCCCAAAATTACATAATTGATAACAGACATTTTTAAGACATGTTAAAAGCAGCATTTATATGCAATGCTGCTTAAATTTAATATTAATTTTATATATTTTACTTAGTCAAATGTCCTAACAGGTAGAATTAGTTGAACTGTAGATTCATCATCTTCTTTACGAACAATAAACCCTTGCATTTCACCTACAAAAGAAATTCTTAAAATTTCAGTTCTAAATGATTTCAATGCCTCAATCATATAAGCTCCACTAAATGAAATACGTAAATTGCCACCTCTATAATCTAATGGTGTAAAACTCTCTGTACTAGATCCAATCTCCTGTGATCTTGATGAAATTGTAACTCCATCATTATTAGCTTCTAATCTAACATTCCAAAAACCGTCTGTCTTCAAGAATGAAGATCTATCTATTGTTGAAATTAAGTCACTAGCATTAACTAATAACTCATAAGCAAATTCAGTAGGAATTAAACGATCAATATTTGGATAAAGACCATCAACTAAGCGTGACTGAATTAAAGTTCCATCAATATAGAATTGAATAATTTTATTAGAGACAGCAATAGTAACATCAACATCGTTATTTAAGCTCTTCTCAACTTCATTAAGATTATAAGAAGGTACAGTAATATTAAAATTACCTTCTGTATTAATAGTCATTACCTTACGAGCTAAACGATATGAGTTAGTAGCTACACAAGTAAGTGTATTTCCATCTAATGAAAAGTTAACACCGGTAAAAATAGGACGCTCTTCACTTGTTGCACATGCAAAAGAAGTTTGAACAATAAGCTCCTTAAGTTCCTTAGCAGACATATCAAAAGATACTTCAGGTTTCTTAAGATCAATATTTGGATAATTATTAGCACTAGAACCATTGATCATGTACTCAGCATTATTACCACTAATACGAATTAAAGAACCATCAACAATTTCAAAGTTAACATACATACTATCTAACTTACGAACGGCCTCTAATATATAACGAGCATCTAAAACAACATCACCATATTTATCAATCTCTAACTTAGATTCATCATTAACTAATATAGTTTCTTTAATAGTGATATTAGAGTCTGATGCTAAAAGAGTTAATCCATCTTGATGTGCTGATAATTTAATACCAGATAGTATTGGTAAAGGAGAGTGCGTAGATGCAGCTCTACCAACTGATGTTAAAGACTTTAAAAATACACTTTTATAAATTGTAAATTTCATACTGCCTCCTGTATATATTTATATATAAATACTTATTATTACTATTAGGGCTGTGGATAAGTGGATAACTAAGAAATACCCACTAAACACTATATAATTTTAACATATTTTATGTGGAAAGGATAGGGACAATAAATGGGGATTAAATAAGTTTATTTTCTAACTCTTTGATAGCAGTCTTCATCAAAGGATCCTTTTTAATGGCTTTTTCTATCTTATCACATGCACTTATAATAGTTGAATGATCACGGCGTCCAAACTCTTCACCGATTTTATTATATGGTAAATCAAGGTGTTTACGTGTTAAGTAAATAGCAATATGTCGTGCACCTGATATTGCCTTCGTTCTTGACTTACCCGTTAATTGCGTAATAGTTAACCCATAATAGTCAGCCACTACTCTTTTTATAACCTTAGGAGTCACATCTTTTTCTCTAATATTATCTTCCTTAAATGCTTCCATCGTTGTTTCAAGTGATATAGGACCTGTTTCACCAAGTTGAATTGAGTAAAATATCAATCTATTTAGCTTACCTTCAAGCATTCTTATGTCACTAGCAAAGTTTGCTGCTAGATAACCAAGTGAATCTTCATGAAACTCAACAGACTCATGATTATTTGATTCAAGTTTCTTATATAATATAGCCAATGCTGTCTCATACTCAGGAGAACTAACACTAAGAGTTAAACCTGAAGTAAAGCGACTAACCAAACGATCCTCTAAATCCTTAATATCTTCTGGTTTACGATCACTTGTGATAACAATTTGCTTATTATTATTAACTAACTCATTAAATATATGAAAGAAAATCTCATGAGACTTATCTTTACCAGCTATAAATTGAATATCATCAATCAGAAGTAAATCCAAGTTATTCATTTGCGTCTTAAACTCTTCAATCGTACCTCTTGATAGATTATCAACAACGAATCTAACAAAATCCATACTTGCTATATATAAAACATTAGCTTCAGCATTTCTACTCTTGAACTTATTACCAATTGCATGTAATAAGTGAGTTTTACCAAGACCTGAGTTACCATGTATAAATAAAGGTGTGTATTGACCCGGTCTAAATGCCGCAATGTGAGAGGCAGCATTAACTTCGGCATTATTAGTACCTACTACAAAATTATCGTAGTTAAAATCAGGGTTTACACCATCATCATTTATTATTTGCTTTGGCTTTGATTGCACATTTAATGCATTTTTTGGCTCATCACCACCCAAAACTACCTCACACTCTAAATCCTCAACATCTAATACGTACTGCAAAGTATCTCTAATTAGATTCAACTCTGTATCGGCTGCAAAAATCAAACTTGTAAAATAGTCTCCGGCAGATATGACGGCCTTATTTCCGATTAGAGAAGTAAGAGTTGTTTTATCAAAGTACGTATTAAAGATCAAATCATCGAAATCTTCAGACTTTCTGATTTCTTTTTTTACTTTATCCCATATTACATCTAATCCCATATTCATAGTCGTCATATATACCTCCTTCTGTAGCATTATAATAACAAATAAAAGAACCATATAAAAGCACTAAAAAATAGCCCACAGTGTTTCCCACAACCCAAAGTATGAAAATACGCTTTATTTAGTGGACAACTACGATTTATCCACATTTATCCACAAAATTTTAAGGTGGATAATTCCACACATAAATAAAAACTCCCCACACCTGTTGATAGTGTGGAATAGAATGTGGACAACTCAAACAAACCAAAAGTTATGAACACTAAAATACGCACTATAGAGTAGGTATTACAAAGGTTTCCCACTTACCCACATTTGCGTTATAAACATCCACCAATATGTGTTTATTCTTTTCCCCATTCTATCCACACCCTAATTTCATCCATAAGTTACCCACATAGTTATAAGTAATTATAGGTATTATAGAAAATTGCCTAATATTTGTGGATAAGTTTCAATATTCAATAAAACACAAGGATACTAAAACTAAACTCAAAAAGGCTATTATTTGATCACAAAATAAGCTATAATAAACACGTATGAAAGATACGAAAATCACATAATTAAGGATTCATTTACTATCTAATTAAACTAAACCAAGACTGTTTAAGTTAATATTGGTCATATTATTGACATCCATAATATAATTTAGTATACTTTCTAAGCATTTGCTCTTCGTATAAATGTTAGTCTGGAGGTGGTTTTCTATGAAGAGAACGTATCAACCGAGCAAACGAAAACGCCAAAGGGTCCACGGATTCAGAGCCCGTATGAAAACAGTGGGTGGACGTCGTGTCCTATCTCGCCGTAGATCTAAAGGTAGAAGTAATTTGTCAGCGTAATTAGTCGCCCCTCGGGGTGACTTTTTTGTAATTATATGAGAAAGAAATATAGAGTAAAGAAAAACGAAGAGTTTCAAGCTATTATGGGAAGAAGAAAGTTCTATCGATCTTCCAGCTTTATTGTTTATATTAAGGAAAAGTCCTTAGAGATATCAAGAATCGGAATATCAGTTCCCAAAAAACTAGGTAATGCAGTTGTTCGTAATAAAACTAAACGCCAGATTCGTAGTATGTTAGATGATATAGGGTTTGGTAATTATGATTATGATTGCATAATTATAGTCAGAAAGGTTTATTTCACCCGAGAATACGAAGAAAACCGAAAAGACTTGGAAAAACTACTGAAACACGTTAAAATATAAAGTGGTTTCATATCGAGGAGAATACAGATGAAAAATACATTAAAGAAATATCGTAAGTATATAGTTCTGCTATTACTTTTACTATTTTTAGTTGGTTGTAAGCGTATAACCAATGCAGATGGTACTGTAATGGAGAAGTATATTATCACTTTAGGTGATAAGTTCCCATGGGGACAAGAAGGTTATGGTTGGTTTGATACACTAATTGTTTGGCCATTTGCTCAACTATTCAATATAGTAGCTAAATTTTCAAATGCTGGGATATCAATCATTGTTGTACCTCTATTAATTGACATTGTTAAATTTGGTTCAACCACAAAATCAACAATTAGCCAACAAAAAATGCAAGCATTAACACCAGAAGTTAATCGCATTAAAGAAAAGTATAAAAACAGACAAGATCAACAAGCACGTCTACAAGAATCTACTGAAATTCAGAAGTTATATGAGAAAAATGATATTAATATGTTAGGATCAATGTTGCCAACATTCCTACAATTACCAATCATTATTGCGGTATACCAAGGTTTACAACGTGCTGATTCAATCATTAATGGTTCAATGTTTGGATATGACCTGATGCATAAGCCATCATGGGGTCTTACTAACTTAAACAACGGTGGATGGTTCTATGTTGCAATCTTTGTAATTATGATAGCAGCGCAAACAGCGTCAATCATGTTACCACCATATATTCAAAATCGTAAGTTAAGTAAAGCTAAGAAAGCCAATAGTGCACCTCAAAACCAAGGGATGATGATGATGTCTATTGGGATGATCGTTTTATTAGCGTATAATATGAATATTGGTATGAGTATATACTTTGGTATTACTTCATTATCAAGATTAGTTCAAACTATATTTATTAATTGGAAGTATATTGACTCTAAGTAAAGGAGGATAATATGGACTTATATACTGGAAGAACTCTTGATGAGTTATTAGATAAGGCGGCTGCCGAGAAGAATGTAACAGTTGAAGAACTGACTTATTTTGTTACGGACGAGCAAAAAGGTTTCTTAGGCTTTGGTTCGTCGGTAAGTGCTGAGGTATTTGCAGATAGTGATGTAGTTAAGTTTGTTGAAGAGTATATGGAAAACTTCTTCAATGGTCTTAACTTGGAAGTCGAGATTGAAGTTACGATGCATAGAAATAATGTATCCATTAATCTGAATGCTGAAAACAATGCTATCTTAATTGGTAAAAATGGTCGTTCTCTACAGGGAATGAATATGTTGTTGCGCCAAGTTGTTAACTCAACATTTAAGCGTCGATTCTTTGTTGCAGTTGATATTAACAACTATAAGCAAGATCGATATCAAAAGTTACGTAGCTTAGCGAAACATATCGCAAAGACAGTAAGTCGTACTAAAGTATCGGCTTCATTAGATCCAATGCCAAATGATGAGCGTCGCATCATTCACAAGGAATTAACAGATATGCCCAATATTCGCACAGAGAGCGAAGGTTCTGGCAACAGACGTCATATTAAAATTGTTTATGATGAAAATAAAGAATAAGGGCAACCTTATTCTTTTTACACTTTAGGAGTATTTTATGAAAATTATAGTAGGATTAGGAAATCCAGGTAAACGATATGATAAAACAAGACATAATGTTGGTTTTTTAGTATTAGATAAGGTTGCTGATAAACTGGGTGTTAATATAAGCACCAATAAATTTAAAGCATTAATTGCAGAGACCTTTGTGGGAAGTGAGAAAGTAATTCTAGTTAAACCACAAACCTATATGAACCTTTCGGGAGAAAGTGTTTTAAGTATTCTTGATTACTTTAATGCTGATCTTGATGATTTGTTTGTAGTTAGTGACGATTTAGATTTGCAGATTGGACAAATTAGATTAAGAGATAAAGGTAGTTCAGGTGGACAAAAGGGTATTCAAAACATCATTGATTTATTAGGAACACAAGAGTTCTTACGTTTGCGTATTGGAATTGGCAACAACAAACTCGTTTCAACAAAAGACTATGTACTGGGTAAGTTAGATGAAGAAACCCCTATTAATAAGGCAGCGGATTGTGTGCTGGACTATATTGATGGCAAGTCTACATTAGACTTAATGAATATATATAACGTTAAAACGATATGAAATGGTTAAACACATACTTAGAAAATCACAAAAGCATTCAAACTTTTATTAATCAAGACGTAAAACTTGCGAGCTTAAATATAGTTCAAGAGAGTCTTTTACTATACGGTTCTTACTTACAGAGTAAGAAACCGCTTTTTGTCGTGGTGGAGAATGAAACTCAGGCTTATGACTTAGCGAATGCTCTTCAAAATCTAGATGAAGAACTACGGGTATTTACGTATACTCATGAGGAATCTTTGCGAATTGAAGCCATCACATCTTCTGATTTACTTAGATCAAATCGTATTAATACCTTAAATGCATTGATTAATAATTCATATGATATTTGCATTAGTCATACTCATGCTAGTTTAAGAAAGATTAGTCCAAGGAAAGTACTGGAATCGAGTGTACTTAATATTGAGATTGGTCAAGAAATAAGTATGGATGCTTTGGCTCTTAAATTACATACATTAGGATATAGTCGTGTTAAGTATGTTGAGAAGCCCTTTACTTATGCTATGCGTGGTGGTATTTGTGATATTTTTTCATCGCAATTAGACAATCCAATTCGAATTGAGTTCTTTGATGTTGAGATTGAAAGCATTAGAAGTTTCGATATCGATACACAACGATCCATTGAATCATATAACTCAACTCAGATATTGTTCGCTCAAGAAGTAATACTTAATGATAATGATAAAAAAGTAATGGGAGATTTAATTGAAGCGAATTTAGAGGGTGAAAGTATTGAGTTAGTTGAAGAAGTTAAAATGCAGTTTAACTTAATTGAATCTGGATATTATGAAGATTCTCTTTATCCATATTTAGCTTACTTAGATGATTATGAAACTCTAATGGATTATGTTGATGATGCTGTAAAGGTTGTTCTTTCAATAGAGAATGTAGAGCGTACGTTCAATCAATATCTAGAGGATATAGTGGAGTTTATTAATGAGCGCTATGAGGCTAATTTATTAATCAATAATGCTAACCTATATCCGAGCTTTGATCGCTTACTTGTCAATAAACCGCTTCTAACCTATACATATGAAGGACAGGAGAGTTTAGAATGGCATCCTGCTAATATAGTTACGAAAGACTTAGGTCAACTATTGCGTGTGATTAAGAAAGAAGCTATTGATCATAGGGTAATTCTTTCATTACCTGAGAAAGAGATCGAGTCTTTTATTAATACATTATTAGATAGAGCTATTCCTTATAAGATTTTTTCTGGACAAACCGATAATGGTATTTATGTGCAGGTTTCAAACTTAAACTTTGGATTTATCTTAGATGATATAAAGACATTGGTTTATACGAACAAGGAACTGTTTCAAGAAAATCGTCGTATTTATCGTTTTGATGATAAGTTTAATAAAGCTGAGAATCTAAA
>CAZEQW010000029.1:0-13084 GCA_964514505.1 uncultured Erysipelothrix sp.
GTGCAGCAGCGGAAAACATTATTCCTAACTCAACAGGAGCAGCTAAAGCAATCGGTTTAGTAATCCCTGAATTACAAGGTAAATTAGATGGTGGTGCTCACCGTGTTCCTGTAGCAACTGGTTCAATCACTGAATTAGTAGCAGTAGTTGCTAAAGAAACTACAGCAGAAGAAGTAAACGCAGCTATGAAAGCAGCAGCAGATGAGTCATTTGGTTATACAGAAGACGAAATCGTTTCTTCAGACATCATTGGTATTAACTATGGCTCACTATTTGACGGTACACAAACTAAAGTTCAAACAGTTGGTGGCGTTACATTAGTTAAAGTTGCATCATGGTATGATAACGAAGCTTCATACACATGGCAATTAATCCGTACAGCTAAGTACGTTGCTTCACAAATCTAGTACATTTAGATAATTTAAAGACTTGGATCTATTCCAGGTCTTTTTTTTGTGCTATGAAATGCTAGATGTAATTGTTATAATAGATGTGTTATAGAAAAGAGGATTGTTATGAGTAAAAATAATTTAAAAGCCATTATCTTAGCAGCGGGAATGGGTTCGCGCCTAGGAAATTTAACCGAAGAACATACAAAGAGTATGGTAGAGGTAAACGGCATTACAATGATGGAACGTATGTTGCGTCAACTTGATAATGTTAACTTAGAAGAAATCGTAGTAGTAGTAGGTTATAAAGGCAAAGAACTAATTGAATATATTGATGGATTAAATATCAACACCAAAGTTAGTTATATTGATAATGATATTTATGATACTACTAATAATATTTACTCTTTATATTTAGCTAAAGAAGTAATGGAAGGAAGTAATGTTATACTTCTTGAATCTGATTTAATCTTCGAAGATGCTTTACTTGATCGTATCGTTAATGAAGAACAAGAAAATGCTGCTTTGGTTGCAAAGTTTGAACCTTGGATGGATGGAACAGTTGTAACTCTTGATGATAATAATACAATAAGACAGTTTATTCCGAAAGAAAACTTTGTTTATGAAGATGCGGAGAACTATTATAAGACTGTTAATATTTATAAGTTTAGTAAAGAGTTTTCAGCTAACTTTTACGTTCCATTCTTAGAGAGTTATATGGATGCTACTGGTCGTGGTGGATACTACGAGCGTGCTTTGGAATTAACTCCAATGTTTAAGGATTTCCATTTACATGGAACTGTTGTTGGTGATGAGCATTGGTATGAAGTTGATGATATGCAGGACTTAGAAATAGCTGAAGTTATGTTTGAAGAGAATGTTGAAAAGAAGTTAGTTAAGATTCAAAACAAATATGGTGGATATTGGCGTTATCCAAAGTTAATTGATTTTTGTTACTTAGTTAATCCATTTTATCCAAATGATAAAATATTAAATGAAATTAAGTATAATTTTGAGCGATTAGTTCGTGATTATCCATCTGGTTTAGGAGTAAACTCAAGATTGGCGGCCAAGCACTTTGATATTGCTGAGGAGCATATCATTATTGGTAATGGTGCATCTGAGTTAATCAAATCAATTATGGAACAGTTAAAAGGTAATATCGGCTTAGTGTTACCTACTTTTGAAGAATATCCAAATAGAATTAAAGACTTAAATGTAGTTGAATACATGTCACATGAGAATGGTTATCAGTATGACGCAGATGATTTGATGAACTTTTACGAGGATAAAGATTTAACTTCATTATTATTAATCAACCCGGATAATCCAACTGGAAACTATATCACTAAAGATGATGTTTTACGACTGGTAGAATGGACTAAAGAGCGTAATATTGACTTCATTTTAGATGAGTCATTTATTGACTTTGTTGGGGCTGAAGTTGATCACACATTACTGAAGCGAGATATTATTGCGGATAATCCTAATTTAATCTTGATTAAGAGTATTTCTAAGTCTTATGGTGTACCTGGGTTTAGACTTGGAATTTTAGCAACATCTAATAGTAAATGGATAGACTTTGTGAAGGCTGATGTTTCAATTTGGAACATTAACTCCTTTGGAGAGTACTATATGCAAATTGTTGATAAGTATAAGAAAGACTTCAAGATTGCAATGGAAAGATTCTTAGAAGTTAGGTCTGACTATGTTAAAGATCTTGAGAGCATTAGTTTCTTAAAGACTATTCCATCAGAATCAAACTATATTATGTGTGAAGTGTTACCGCCTCATACATCCGAAGAAGTAACAGCAATTTTATTAGCTAAATATAATATATTCATTAAGGATTTAACGTCTAAACGTGGATTTGGTGATGGTCAATTTATTCGTGTGGCTGTTAAGAGGCCAGAAGAAAATGAAGCATTGATTAATGCATTAAGAGAGTTGTAAAAACATATGTTTAAAGTGCTTGATAAAAGTTATCTTAATGTTAGTGGTAATATTTATGATGCAGACTTTATCTCTTTAGCTCAAGTAGCTAACAATAAACTTAGTTTTGATGAACGTACACTGTTTCTTGATCAAAGTGTGAAGGATAAGCTTAACAAGGAAACGATAATGCCCTTTGAGTCTGTTGTTTATATTGGAAACTACAAAGGTGTTTATAGTTTAGTTTGCGATTTAGATATTGAATGGTATAAAAATGGTCATATTAAGATTCATGAACTTGTACTACCGGATACAGTTCAAGGGATGTTAAGTAACTTTAATGACTATAATACGGAAGCTTCTCAAATCACTTTGGTACATGAAGAGTGCGTTGATTATGAGGCCATTATGTTTTCGTTTGAACCAGACTTTATCTTTGAGCAAGAAGAGCTTGAAGTTAGAGCCTATACAGGTGAAAAGGCTGAGAATATACTAAAGTATGCTAATGTGTTAGAAAATATTTATATTGCGGATGGTCACCACCGTATTTATTCAACTTCATTGAGTAATATAAAGAAATCAACATCGGTTGCTTTAATGAATCTACAGGATATTTCTATCTTATCTATTGATAGAGTTATTCCAAAGGTAAGTAGTGAACAGTTTGAGATTGCTTTAAAAAGATTTGAAGAATCAGGGATGTTAAGTAAGGATGTTGCACTTGAAAAAGGTATAGTTCGTATGGAATATAAAGGTGAGAAGTATAATCTTAAGTTAAAGTGTTTTGATACGAATGCATTTAAGAATAATGATATTTATCGTTTGAATACTCAAGTAATTTCGTTTGGATTTAGGGTGATGGATACTAATGATCTACTATATTTTGTGGATGAACACGATACTATTAAGTATATGAATGAGCATGAGGATGCGGTTAGTTTTACAACCTATCCCATTGGTTTTTCGGAGTTTGCGCAAATTGTTCGAAACGGACAAATTATGCCGCCGAAATCTACGTTCTTTTATCCTAAGTTTCCTTCATTTTTAATTCTTAAACAATATAAGCATCCTTAGGATGCTTTTTTATAAAGTCGATATGTTATACTATAACAAAAGGAAGTAGTGTATGAAAAAATCAACTTATGTTTCATATTTTTTCTTTGTTGTTGCGATTCTACTTGAAGTTTTCTCGCAACGCAAGGCAGTAAGTGACCTACGATTGTTTGTAGGTGTTTTTACTGTTTTAGGAATTGCGTTCTTAATCTATAGTATCCAAGAAACGATTGAAACAAAGGGATTTTTAATCTTTAGCCGCAGTTCAATCGCAAAAGATGCACAGGTCAAAGCTAAAGATGATGAGTATGTGTTGGATGCTAAGCATCCTTACTTATGGATTGCTAATTCTATTTACTTAGATTGGGAGAGTCTGTCGAAGTTTAAGCAAATCAGAAATGGTATCTTTGCTGCATTAGGTGGACAAAGATTAAGTACTCAAGAGGATATTTTTATAGTTTTTGAGTTAGAGAGTGATGTGTATTTCACAACTGATAAAGTTGATGCTTTACTCGAAAGTGGAGTTCTCAAGATATTATCTAAGGGTCCTGCATATAGATACTACTCTAAGTTAAGTATTTATAGTATGATTATTACAGTTTTATTTATAGTTTTAGCTGTATTTTCTTTATTAGTATATATGGTAGTTCAAATGTTTAAGTGAGGTAAGTATATGAGATTATTTAATTCTAAGTCTAACTCAGTAGAGGACTTTAAACCAATTATTGAAGGTAAAGTTAGTCTTTATCTATGTGGTCCTACTGTTTATAATCATGCGCATATTGGAAATGCGCGTCCTATCGTTGTTTTTGATGTATTACGTCGTGTCTTAGTAGAGAATGGATATGATGTTCATTTTGTGTCTAATTTTACGGATATAGATGATCGCATCATTGAGAAGGCTTTATCAGAGGCTATTAGTGAAAAGGAAGTAGCGGATCGTTATGTTGCTGCTTATAGTGAAGTTAGGGAGCTTTTAAATGCAGACGGGATTGCAGCTACACCTAGAGTAACTCAGGTAATTGATGAGATTATCGAGTTTATTGAAGTGTTAGTGGATAAAGGATATGCTTACGCAGTTGATGGGGATGTATATTTTAGAGTAAACAGTATTGAAACATACGGTCAAATCTCACATCAAAAACTGGATGCACTTAGAGTTGGGGCTAGAATTGAAGAGAATAATGCTAAGGAAAATCCATTGGATTTTGTGCTGTGGAAAAATACGCGTGAGGGGATCACGTGGGACAGTCCATGGGGTGCAGGTAGACCTGGTTGGCATACTGAGTGTGTTGTAATGATTTATAATGAGTTTAATAGTACGAAGATTGATATTCATGGAGGGGGTCAGGACTTGAAGTTTCCTCACCATGAAAATGAGTCTGCTCAATCTGTAGCAGTGCATCACCATGATATAGCAAACTATTGGGTTCATAATGGTATGCTGCAAATCGATGGAGAGAAAATGAGTAAATCTCTTGGTAATGTAATATGGGCCAAGGATTATATTAGTAAGTTTGGCAGTAATGTTACACGTTGGTTATTGCTTTCAACACACTATCGTTTGGTTTTGAATGTTTCGGATGAGACATTGAATCAAGCAACTCAGGAAATCAATAGACTTAAGAGTGCGGTTGATCAAGCCTATCTTAAGTTGGAGTTAATGGGTGAGTATGAAATGAATCATAATCAAAGTAGATTAGATATTTTTCTTGAATGTTTAAATGATGATTTGAATATTGAGAATGCTAAAGCTGTAATGTTTGAAGATTTGAAGAGTTTGAATCAAGTATTACGTCAGAAGGATGTTAGTGTTGATGAAATAAGTACAGCATTGGCTACGCTTCTTAAAGAGTTGGATATATTGGGTATTTCATTTGATGCTCTTTCTTTAAGTGATGTTGATCGTGATTTATACATGCAATGGGATCAGGCAAAAAAAGATAAGAACTTTGAAGAAGCTGATTTGTTGCGTGCTGAGTTAATTGAAAGAGGTGTTTTATGAATCACTCGGGTAATGTTTTAGCCTTTATTGGTGATGCGGTTTTATCACTGCAAGTTAGAGAGTATCTAGTTAATAAGGGTTATACAAAAACCAAGGATCTTCAGGAAAAATCTGTTATGTTTGTATCCGCAAATTCCCAAGCAAAGTATATGGAAAATTTACTAGATGGGGGTATGTTGAGTGAGGAAGAGTTGGTAATCTATAAGCGTGGTAGAAATACTCGAACTACTTCTGTGGCTAAGAATGCAGATGTTATTACATATCGTGTGGCGACTGGCTTTGAAGCACTTTGGGGTTATCTTTATTTATTAGATGATAAATCTAGGTTAGAAGAGTTATGGCAACTATTTATTAGTGTAGTAGGTGAAATATGAATGAATTAATTTACGGGAAAAATGCAGTTCTTGCATACTTAAAGAATGAGGGCGTTGTTAAGAAGGCTTTTTTAATGCGACGTGGGTCTTATAATGAGATTGAAGGTTATCTTAAAAAGCAGGGTGTTCGTATTGAATGGGTTGATAAGCACGTTCTTGATAAAAAAGTAAAGGGTGTTCATCAGGGAGTGATTCTAAAGATTGATGGTTACAGCACAGTATCTTTGGAGTCTATTATTAGTAATGCAAAGAATAATTTAATCGTGTTATGTGATCAAATAGAAGACCCTCATAACTTAGGTGCCATCTTACGTACTTGTGATGCTACTGGGGTTGATGGGGTTATCATTGGTAAACATCGTAGTGTTTCATTGAATGCTACAGTTGCGAAAGTATCTACTGGTGCTATCCATACAGTTCCTGTAGCGCAAGTTACGAATATGTCACAAGCTATCAGTACTTTAAAGGATGCTGGTTATTTTGTGGTTGCAGCAGAGAACGGAATTGATGCTTCTGATTATACTGACTTTAGAGTGGATATGCCTTTGGTGTTGGTTGTGGGATCTGAAGGTAAGGGTGTCTCTCGTATAGTTAAGGAAGCGAGTGATATTTTAGTGACGATTCCTATGGTTGGTAGTGTTAACTCTCTTAATGTTTCTGTAGCAACAGGTGTTATGTTATATGAGATTATGAGAAGACGTAGATAGTCGTTATTTGAAAGGGGCGGTATATTGAGCGATTATGAAATTATGTATATGTTGCGTCAAGGCTGTGGTGTGTCTTTTGAGTATGTAGCTGAGAAGTTTGAAAACTTAGCATGGAAAGTGAGTCATGACAGTATGTACATGCAAAGACCAGAGGGAATTCAGGTTATTGATTTATATCAAGAAGCGATGTTGGGTCTGGTTGAAGCGCTTTATACATTTAGAATTGATCGTAATACCGGCTTTGCTCATTATGTGAAGATATGCGTTGTGAGTCATGTAAATACAAGGCTTCGAAAATGTCGTTCAGCAAGTTTTCTATTAATCAATACCGGTATATCTTTGGATATGCCTGTAACTGAAGATGGTGGGGTTAGTTTAATGGATGTTGTTACTGATTATTCCACTCAATATGATCCGGTCTATCAAGCGATGATTGAAGAGGGTCAAGAGATTTTATATAATATAGTTAAGTCAATGCCAGTTCAAGAAAAAGAAATATATGAGATGTGGAAAGTTGGGTACTCTTATCAAGAGATAGCTAGTACCTTGTCTGTTAGTGTTAAAGATGTTGATAATAAGCTGCAGAAGATTAAGAGGATGGTTACTAGACTGTCCTTTGATTAGTAGGTTTGAATAGGGATTTCATTTGACAAATTGTTGGTGTAGTGATAAAGTAAACTAGCGTAAAAGTGGGTGAATGTGATGACAACTAAAAGAAAAAAAGTTATTCTAGTATGCACTGAGTGTTTATCACGAAACTACTCAACATATGTGAATCATATAAAAACAGATGAACGTCTGGAACTTAAAAAATATTGTAAAAAGTGTGGTAAACATACAATGCATCGTGAGTCACGATAGGAGGAATTGTTTATGAAGTGGTTTAGTATAAAAGGTATTAAAGAGGAAATTCGTAAGATCCAATGGCCTAAGCGTAAGGAAATGAGTAAGAATACAGTTATTGTTCTTAGCTTTGTATTATTCTTTGCGGTTTATTTCATAATTGCGGATGGCTTGGTTTCACAATTCCTTAGACTTATTGGGGTGTTGTAATCATGGAAGAAAAACTGTGGTATGTAGTTAATACGTACTCTGGACATGAGGATCGTGTTAAAGAGAACTTAGAACGTCGTATTGAAACTATGGGTATTCAGGATTCTTTATTTAGAATTTTGATTGCTAAAGAAAAAGAAATAGAATTTACTAAAGACGGTAAGAAGAAAACGGTAGAACGTAACCTATATCCTGGTTATTTATTTGTTGAAATGATTATGACAGATGAAGCTTGGTATGTTGTGCGTAATACTCCGGGAGTTACTGGATTTATTGGGTCCTCTGGTGGAGGAGCTAAGCCTTTCCCTGTTTCCCCTGAAGAAATCGAATCTATCTTACGTAGAATTGGTGAGAGTGATGCTAAGATAGTAGTTGACTTCGAAGTTGGTGAGATGGTTAAAATCTTGTCAGGTCCTTTCCAAGGTCATGAGGGTAGAATCGAATCAATGGATAATGAAACTCAAGTTGCGAAGCTTCTTATTCAGGTCTTTGGTCGTGAAACGCCTGCTGAGATCTCATATATGGATTTCGAAAAAGTTATTTAAGTTAATATTGAAGGGTCAGATTAATTTCTGGCTCTTTTTATAACCTTGTATTTAGTGTAAAATATAGGAAAAGGAGGCGCTTATGAATTTTGGAATATTAGGATGTGGGAATATTGCTCATCGCTTTGTGAAGGGTTTGAAGGAATCTGATAAAGGTGTTCTTAAAGCCGTTGCCTCACAGTCTCAGGATAGGTTGGAAGCTTTTACTAAAAGATATGATGTAAAAGGATATCTGTCGTATACTGAGTTATTGGAAGATGAAAGTATTGATGTTGTATATATCGCAACATATAATCCATCACATAAGGCGTTGATTGAGTTGTGCTTAAAGTACGAAAAACATGTGATTTGTGAGAAACCTATGTTACGTAATGTTAAGGATACTAGGGATATGTTTGCCTTAGCTGCTAAGAATGGTTGTTTTTTAATGGAAGCACAAAAGGCGGTGTTCTTACCAATCTATGATGATATAGAAAGATGGATTCCTATGTTGGGTACGCCATTGGTAGTCCGTGCTGATTATGCTAAGAATGCTAACCATCCAATGGACCATTGGGTTAGAGACCCCTACTTTGGTGGTTCAATGAAAGATGTTGGATGTTATCCTCTTTCTGTTGTTCATCATTTATTTGGTAGTGAGTATGATGATATTCATCATCAGTTTATGTTGGGTGATCGCGGTGCAGAGGATGTTGGTGTTGTGACATTCTTACGTGAAAATTTGAGTATGAGTGTGATTGGATCTTATGAAGTTACCTTAGATAATGAATTGAGAATCAGTGGTCCCAATGGTTATATCAGTGCTGTTGATTTTTGGAAGACTGATCGTGTAGAGGCTTATATTGATGGGGAGTATTATATGGTAGAGTATCCTCATGAATCGGAGTTTACTTACTATATTAATCATGTTGTTGAGTGTATAAGGGAGGGCTTGTTGGAAAGTCCGGTAATGAGTGAGAGTGCCAGTGTCTTCTGCATTGAGCATGCCAACCCTAGCGAGGTCTTAAATGGCTAAGGGATATGGGTTTTCAGGTGGTAAGGTTATATTAGTAGGTGAACATTCTGTTGTATATAATAAAGCAGCCATAGCATTACCTTTTGATGAAGTTGGTGTCAGTTGTACGATTAAGGAATATGCTGATGGTGTTTATTTGGAGAATGATATTTATCAGGGTCTTTTAGTTGATGTTCCAAATGACCTTCGTGGTATTGAAGTTATTGTTGATGAAGTATTGGAGCGTCTTGATAGTTCTGGGGATATTAGGATTATTCTAGATATTAACATGCCACCTAGTCGTGGTCTTGGTTATAGTGCCTCTGTGTCTTGTGCATTAGTTAAGGCGTTATATGATTATCACGATGTAGAGTTAAGCGAAGAGTTATTATTGGAGTTAGTACATCTAGCTGAAGCGTACAACCATAGTAATCCTAGTGGTTTAGATGGATTTACTATTGTTAAACGCAAGCCAGTTTTTTTTAGTGATGGTTTTGGTGTGGTCTTTGAACCTAATTTTGATGGTGCTATTGTTGTTGCTGATACAGGTATTAAGGGTCATACTAAGGAGGCAGTTGAGGCTGTTGGTAAGATTGATAGTATGTTATTAAATGAAACCTTGAATAGTCTTGACGATATAGCTAGAGAGTGTAGATATGCTTTGGAACATAATGATATTGAAAAAATGGGTTCATTAATGAATAAAGCACATATTAATTTATCTAATTTGGGAGTTAGTAATGAGATGTTAGATAAATTGGTTTTTAGTGCATTGGATAATGGTGCTTTAGGCGCTAAGTTAACTGGTGCAGGAAAAGGTGGTTGTATGATTGCTCTTTGTAGTAATAGACAAGAGGCTGCTAAGGTGGCGGATTCTTTGATAGAAGCTGGCGCTCATGCAACATGGGCATTTTCATTAGGAGGTAGCCATGAGTAAAGTAGTTAGAGCGCATACTAATATCGCTCTTATTAAATATTGGGGAAAGAAAGACGAAGCATTGCGCCTTCCTACTAATTCTAGTCTTTCACTAACTTTAGATAACTTCTACACTGATACAAGTGTTGAGTATGATGGGAGTTTAAGTGGTGATGTATTTGTGCTTGATGGTATAGAACAATCGGGTAAGAGTTTAGATAGAGTAAGTAAGTATATGGACTTAATTCGTAGTAGATATGGGATTGGTGAGTATGCTAGGATTGAGTCTGTAAACAACGTACCAACGGCTGCTGGTCTTGCTTCTTCGGCTTCTGCGTTTGCAGCACTGGCTAAGGCAGCTACGCTTCATCTTAATTTAGATGATATTGAGTTAAGTAGATTAGCAAGAATGGGATCAGGTAGTGCTTCCCGATCTATTTATGGTGGTTTTGCACAATGGAATATGGGCACAAATGATTTTGATAGTTACGCTACGCCGTTGGATGTTGAGGTTTGGGATGATTTTGTGATGATTGCTTGTTTGATTAATCAAGAGGAGAAACCTTTTTCTAGTTCTGATGCAATGCGTATTACTAGTGAGGAGTCTGTATATTTTGATGCTTTTGTGAAACAGTCTCATCTTGATATAGAAAATATGCGGGAGTATATAAAAGAGAAAGATATTAGAAAAGTGGGTCAGTTAGCTCAGGAGAATGCACTTCGTATGCATGCTTCTTTGATGGCTGTTAATATGTGGTATTTTGAGCCTGAGACATTAAGAATAATGAATACAGTGCGTGAACTTCAAAAACGTATCCCTGTTTATTTCACAATGGATGCTGGTCCTAATGTTAAGATCTTAACATTAGATAAGTATGTTGATGAAGTTATGGAGGCACTGGGTGATACTAAGACTGTTATTAGTCATAGTGGACCTGGTATTCATGTTTTATGATTAGTGTTAAATATCCAGGAAAGTTATATTTGTTGGGGGAGTACTTAGTTTTAGAACCTGGTAAGAGTGCTTTGGTGATGGCGGTTGATCGTTATTTATATGTGGATATAACAAAGGGTGATCAGTACTATGTCAAAAGTTCACATGGCATCCTTAAGGGTGAGGATGTTTTTATGTCCGACAAATTACCTCATGTGGTTTGTGCAATAAATGTAGTTAGAGAATACTTAGGTAAGGAACTAAAGTATTTTAATATTGATATACGCAGTGAGTTGGATTCTGAGTCAGGTAAAAAGTATGGTTTTGGATCTAGTGGTGTTGTAATGGTTGGTGTCATTGATGCATTACTTAAGTATCATGATGTATTATTAGATAAATTAACGTTATTTAAATTAGTAGTTTATGCGCAATATCAAATGAATGAGGTTAGCTCTGGTGGTGACATTGCTGCTTCTATTTATGGAAACATGATTCGCTATACTAGATATGAGTTAGATAGCGTTGATAGTGATATTGCTTGTGTTGATAAAGAATGGAAGAGTCTTAATATTGAGTACGTTGAACGTGATTTTAATATTGCTGTTGTTTGGTCAATGAAATCGCATAAGAGTTCTGATTCTATTGGTTTGCTATATAAGCGTCGTGATGAAGACCGTGAAACTTATGATGCTTTGATGCTTGAGGCACAATCAATCGTTGCTTTAGATAATATAAAGGAAGCAATATCTTTGTATCGACTGTGGATGTTGAAACTGGGTGAGTGGGCTAATATTAAGATAGAGACAGAGAGTTTATCTGGGTTTATTAGTTACTGTGAGTCCTTAGGATTTGTGGCTAAGGTGTCAGGCGCTGGTGGTGGTGATTGTGCCATTGTATTTAACGGCAAGGGAATTGAGTATGAAAATATGGAAGTATTGGAAGGAGTAATTAAGAATGCGATCTAGAAGAAAAGATGAGCACGTTGCACTGGCTTTGGCCCAGGATGAGTTTGAACATGATTTTGATAGGATGCGTTTGGTGCATCAAAGTTTACCAGGGTTTGATTTGAATGAAGTTAGTTTAAAAAGTCGTTTCTTTGAACATAATTTTGATCTTCCAGTATATATTAATGCGATGACTGGTGGTAGTGAACGCACTAAAGAATATAATCGTAAGTTGGCTTTATTGGCAAGGCGATATAATCTACCAATGGCTGTTGGTTCTCAACATGCGGCTTTAGATGATGAGACTCTTGAGGATAGTTACCGAGTTATACGTGAGGTTAATCCCAATGGCTTTGTGTTAGGCAATATTAACCCTAATGCGAGTGTAACTGAGGCTCAGCGTGCTATTGATATGATTGGGGCTAATGCTTTACAGATTCACATTAATCCTGCACAGGAGTTAACTATGGATGAGGGAGACCGCCATTTTAGTCACTGGAGTACTAATATTAAAGCGATAGTTGATAGTGTCGATGTGCCTGTAATTGTTAAGGAAGTTGGTAATGGAGTCTCTAGAGAAACTGTTGCTAAGTTGAAAGACCTTGGTGTGAAGCATGTGGATGTTTCAGGTCGAGGCGGAACTAATTTTGTTTGGATTGAAAATAAGCGTTCTGAAAATAAAAGGTATGATACGTGGACTAATTGGGGTCTAACTACTTTGGAAGCTCTTATTGATAATAGTGCGAGTGATGTTGAACTATTAGCCTCTGGTGGAATTAATTCTGCATTGGATGTTATTAAGGCTTTGGTGTTAGGTGCTAAGGGCGTCGGTATGTCTGGCTATTTCTTGCGTTTGGTTGAAGCAGGTAATGAGGATAGTTTTGAAATGTTTATTGAAGATTTAAAGAAGTTAATGGTATTGGTAGATGCTCAGGATATTGAATCATTAAGTAGTGCTCGCTATATCATTAAGTAATAAAAAAACACCTGGACTCTTTAAGTAAGAGATTCCAGATGTTGGTTTAGTATTTTTCTGTGAGCTGTTATCATAGAAACATCATTTATGTTTTTAAGGGGGAGTAAAAAGTACTCTTCCTTTTCTTTTGGTTCCATGATGTGGGCTTTAATGTTCCAATGTAGATGTGAATACTTATGGACGAGCTTATAGTCTGCTTTTGTCTTTAGGTGTTCGTCTACTTGTGGTAATCGATAGAGTCCTTTCATAAGGCCGTCACTAT